>NZ_LN890287.1 GCF_900016785.1 Buchnera aphidicola (Tuberolachnus salignus) | reverse complement strand
CTTATACAACTTTATACAAAGGTTATCCACAGTTTATACATTTTAAAAATGAAAACTTATACAACTTTATACAAAGGTTATCCACAGTTTATACATTTTAAAAATGAAAACTTATACAACTTTATACAAAGGTTATCCACAGTTTATACATTTTAAAAATGAAAAATTTTATTTTTTATGAACGTAACCATTGTATATGTTTTTTTAATAAAATTTCTCCATAAACAGTTAAAATAGATTCAGGATGAAACTGTAATCCACAAATTCGATCATAATTATTACGAATCGCCATAATTGTATTTTTTGAGCGCGCATTTACAATTAAATTTTTAGGAATATCATCACATATTAATGAATGATATCGTGCCACTAATAAAGGATTAGGCACGTTTAAGAACATTTCTAATTGATCATGTACAATATATGAAACCTTTCCATGCATAATTTTATTTGCATAACAAATTTTACCTCCATATACAGAAACAATTGCTTGATAACCTAAACAAATTCCAAAAATTGGAATTTTACCTTTACAAAATTTAATGATTTTTAATAAACATCCTGAATTTTTTGGTGTTCCGGGACCAGGCGATAAAATAATAATAGGATTTTTCATATAAGTTAAAGCTAAAATAATTGTTTGTACTGGAATTGTATTACGATATATTATGACATTTTGATTTAATTTTTTTAACATATCTACTAAATTATATGTAAAAGAATCTAAATTATCTAAAATTAAAACATCATTCATATTTTTAATACTCCTAATGAATTGCAAGATTGAAAAATTGATAATAAAACTACATAAGCTTTATTAAAACATTCATTCAATTCTTCTAAAGGAGATGAATCAAACATAATACCAGCTCCTGCCTGTACAGTAGCAATATTATTTTCAACATATGCGGAACGAATAATAATACTAGTATCCAATTTTCCTAAGCCAGTAAAATATCCAATTGATCCTCCATAACTTCCACGTTTTGTTTGTTCTATTTGAGCAATAATTTGCATTGCACGAATTTTTGGTGCACCAGTTAAAGTACCCATATTCATACAAGATTGATATGCATGAAAGATATCTAAATTTTTTTTTAATTTCCCTGTAACTTTCGACACTAAATGCATAACATGTGAATATTTTTCTATTTGCATTAATTTAGAAACTTTTCGACTTCCACATTTACAAATTTTTGCTAAATCATTTCTCGCTAAATCAACTAACATAATATGTTCTGCAAGTTCTTTAGTATTAATACGTAAAGATAATTCTAAACGATTATCTAATTCTTGATTAATAGAAAAATCTAAATTTTTTCCTCTAGGACGAGTTCCTGCAATAGGATGTATTTCAATAAGATTTTTATTAGGACAATATTTTAAAAAACTTTCCGGTGAAGCACCAAATAAAACAAAATTTTTATCTTGTAAGTAAAACATATATGGACTAGGATTATTTTTTTTTAAAATTTGATATGAATGTAATGAATGTTTACAAGGAATAAAAAATTTACGAGATGGAACAATTTGAAAAATTTCTCCACATTTTATTAATAATTGTAAATTTTGAATAATTTTAATAAATTTTTTATCAGTAATATTAGTAGATACAGAAATATTTTCTGAAGAAACTGAAGTTAAAGAAATTAATTTTTTTTTTAAAATTTTTTGTATTTTATAGAATCTTTTTTTTAAGCGATTTAATTCAGGAATATTTTTTGTAAAAGTACTAATTTGTAAAATAGTATTTTTTTTTTGGTGATTAATAATTAATAAACTTTCTGCTAAATAAAAACAAAAATCAGGACATTGATTAATTTTTTGTGTATAAGGTAAATTTTCAAATGTATTAATTAAATCATATGAAAATAAACCACCAAAAAACATAGAATATGGATATTGTGAAGGAATTAAAATACTTTTAATTAATAAACGAAAACTATCAAAAATTGATACAGATTGTAAAGATTCTTCTTCATGCATTTGTTTTTTATTTTTTTTAAATAATAATATTCTTAAATTTTCTTTTTTTAGAATGCATAAATTTTTTGGTAATTTTTTATCTAATAAATTTAATATTGCTTGTCCATTTAAAGTTAAAGATTTAATGAAAACTTTAAAACCTTCCGCAAAAATTTTTAATGCACTATCAATAATGATAATACTTTTTTTTTGTTTTTTTTTTTCTGAGGATTCTAACAATAAAGTATATTTTTTTTTTTTACATAAAGTATTAAAAGTTTTAATTGGATTTTTTTGATATTGTATTATTTTTGTAAAAATTTGAATAGTATTTTTATTAAGCATATAAGTTCTATTAAATAAAAAGTTTTAATAAATAAAATAATTTATTATTACAGATATATAAAAAAAAAACAATCAATTAATAATAATAATAAATTATTATTTAAAAAATAAAATATAAAAAATAAATAAACTTAATATATATATGTTTTATATAATATATATGTTTTATATAATATATATGTTTTATATAATATATATG
>NZ_LN890286.1 GCF_900016785.1 Buchnera aphidicola (Tuberolachnus salignus) | reverse complement strand
TTTATAAAAAAATAAATATTCTTTAATTTTTTGTTTAAAAAATTAGAAATAAAAAAAATAAGAGTGAAAAAGAAATAAAAAATAAAATTAACTTAAAATAAATAAAAAAATATATTTTAAACTAAGGAAATTAGCTAAATTATAAGATTTTTTTTTTTTTTAAAAAAAAAAATCTTATAATTTAGCTAATTTCCTTAGTTTAAAATATTCAATATTTACTTGTTTTTTTAATGCTGATGCTCCCATTTCTGATAATTCTTGTATTGAATAACGTTTTACTAACATATTTAAAAGATAAGAACGCGCTTTTTTTTCTTTTAATTTAAGAATTTTAATAGCATACATTTTTTTCTTTTTAGCTATATGTTTAAATTGACGAGACTGAAAAGCATAATAAATATGTTGTTCTTTTGCGCGTCGTTTAGATTCTATTAAAGTAATTTTTTCACATCCTTTTTCTAAAAGATTTTGATTAATCCAACGTAATTGTTGTATTTGTATTTTTTTAAATTTTTCTTTTGAAATATTACATAATAAAAAAAAAAGAGGAGTTAAAAAAATCATTTTTGGAATATACATACCTAAAATTTTATCCCATACTTTTTCACATTTCACAAAACCCATAGGTTCCATAAATTGTGTAATAAGACGTGATGCTCGCGTAATAGATTTATTGCCTGCTTTAGAAATCGTAGATAAACCACATTGATCAGATAATTTTTCTACTGATGCCATTACTAAAGTTGAAGCAATATTAAAATAATATAACATAGCTTGTACCATTGCTCTTAAAGCACGTGCTCGATGTTCATTTAAACGTCTAAAACGAACAATTTTTTTTCCAGTTTTCAAATTCTTTGGTTGTCGAGTATAATTAATTTCATTACGCGCAACATCAGTATTAGATGCGCATTTCATTGCATATTGAATAAAAGAAGGTCTTTTTTTTGAATTTAATACAGGAACAAAATTTGGATATGGATTATATACATATTGTTTTCTAGACACTAATAACCTATTCTTAGGCGGCTAAAAAGATAAAAAAAAAAAATGATTAGTAAAACATAAATTTTAAAAGATTAAAAATCTTTAAAAAAATATAAATTTTAAAAAAATAAATTTATACTTAAAAACCAAATTTGTATCGGTCCGCCCTAGAAGTGGCAAATCTGATATTTTTTAATATGTTTGAAATAAATTCTATTCTAATCATTAAATAAAATTATGAAATATATTTTTAAAATAAAATAAAATAATTTAAAATATAAAAATTTATATTATTATTTTAATAAAAAAATTATATCATAAAATTTTAAAAAATCATACTGTTAATTATTCTAGAAAAAATATTATTTACATAATTTTTCTAATTTTTTATCTACTTGTTGAGATTTCCAAATGTCATTAAATACATTAATTAAAGCTTGAGCAGAAGCTTCTATTATATCTGTTGCTAATCCTATTCCATGAAAATTACGACATTTATATTTTACAACAATATCTACTTTTCCTAATGCATCTTTTCCTTCTCCATTAGCTTCTAAATGAAATTTTTTTAATACAATAGGATATAAAGCAGCTTTATTTAAAGCTTGATATATTGCATCTACAGGACCATTGTAAGTTGTAGATTTTTGAATATTTATTTTTTTTCCACATAATAAAATAATTGAAGCGGTTGCTAAACCTGATAATTTAGATTCAACATGAAAATATTCTAATTTAAAAAATTCTGTTTTTACTTGTTGTTGATTAATAAATGCTAAAGCCTCTAAATCATAATCAAAAATTTGTCCTTTTTTATCAGCTAATTTTAAAAAATCAATATACAATATATCTAAATTATAGTCAGTCTCTAAATATCCTAATTCTTTCATTCGATGTTTTATTGCAGCTCGACCAGAACGTGATGTTAAATTTAAAGGGCAACTTTTTAAACCTATACTATTAGGATCTAAAATCTCATAATTTTCTCGATTTTTTAAAACACCATCTTGATGAATCCCAGAAGAATGAGAAAATGCATTTTTTCCTACAATAGATTTATTCAATGCTATTGGAGTATTACATAAATGACTAACGATTTTACTCGTGCGTGATATTTCTTGATATTTAATATTTGTATAAACATTTAAAGTTTTTTCATGAATTTTTAAAGCCATAATAATTTCTTCTAATGCTGTATTTCCAGCTCTTTCTCCTAATCCATTAATAGTCCCTTCGATTTGACGTGCACCAGCTTCAATGGCGCTAATTGAATTTCCAGTAGCCATACCTAAATCGTTATGACAATGAACTGAAATAATAGCTTTATGAATATTAGGAACTTTTAAAAATAAAGTTTGAATAATGTTTTTAAATTGTGTAGGAATAGTGTAACCCACAGTATCTGGAATATTAATCGTTTTAGCTCCAGCGTGAATAGCTTTCTCTACAATATAACACAAATCATCTAAAGAAGTTCTTCCTGCATCTTCACAAGAAAATTCTACATCATTTGTATAACGTTTCGCCCACTTAATAGACATTAACATCATATCTACAATTTCTGAAAAATTTTTTTTTAATTTAGATTGTATATGTAATGTAGAAGTTCCTAAAAATAAATGAATACGTGGAGAAATTGCATTTTTCATTGCTTTTGCGGCAATCTCAATATCTTCTTTTAAACAACGCGCTAAACTACAAATTTTACTATTTTTAATTTTTTGAGAAATCATTTGAACTGCTTTATAATCACCAGGAGAAGAAATAGGAAATCCTACTTCTATAATATCAATTCCCATTCGCTCTAATGACTGTGCAATTTGTATTTTTTTATTAATGCTTAAACTCGCTTGTAAAGATTGCTCACCATCTCGTAAAGTAGTGTCAAAAATAATAACTTTTTGATTCATAAAAACCTTATAATTAATATATTATGTATTTTTTATTTTTTTAAAAAAATAAAAAAATTTTAAATAATTTATTTTTTTTTTAAAGTATTTTATCATATCACGATTTTTTTTTTTTGTATTATTTTTCTAAAAAAATATTAACATAATTATAAAATATAAAAAATAAAATATTGATATTTTAAAAAAATACTGTATAATTTTTATTGTAATTTATTTAAATTTAAATATTTTTATAACCCTCAGAATTATATCAGGCCCGCCCAAGCATTGGTAATTCTGAGGGTTTTTTTTTTATAAAAAAAATATATTCATATTTTTAATTTAAAAATTTAAAAAGATATGTTTTTGTTTAAAATTTCAAAATTTTTAATTTCTTTTTCATATTTTAATGTATTATCAATCATATCTAATCCATACATAATAGATTTTTTTTGTGTGATATCTATAGAAAATTTTATTATGCAATTATTTAAAAAAATTTTTTGTTGTATTAAATCTATAGTACATACCATTGAAGGATCTAAATTTATAATATGAAACAAATTATTAATTTCAATTTCGGAAAGTTTAATTAAAAGTAATCCATTATTCAGACTATTATTAAAAAATATATCCGAAAAACTTATTGCAATAATAACTTTAAAACCATATTCTAGTAATGCCCACACTGCATGTTCACGAGATGATCCACATCCAAAATTTTTTCGAGTCATTAAAATACTTGCATTTTTATATTTTTTTTGGTTTAATATAAAATTTTTATTTTTTATTTTTCCTAATTTATCTAAAAATCTCCAATTATGAAATAAATGTTTTCCAAATCCTATTTTTGTAATTTTTTGTAAAAATTGTTTTGGAATAATGATATCTGTATCAATATTAGATGCGTCAAATGGTGCTATAATTCCTATATGTTTTATCATTTTTTTCATTATTTTATTTATTTTTCCAAATATAAAAAATTTTATATATTACTTAAAACATTAATATTAAAAAGTAATACATTTACCATATAATGCAATTTGTGCAGCTAACCAAGGACTCATTAAATGTGTACGTCCTTTAAAACCTTGTCTCCCTTCAAAATTCCGATTACTAGTAGAAGCGCAACGTTGATAAGGTTTTAAATAATCATCATTCATTCCTAAACACATCGAACAACCTGGATGTCTCCATTGAAAACCAGATTTTTTAAAAATTTTATCTAACCCTTCTTTTTCTGCTTGTTTTTTTACATTTTTAGATCCAGGAACAATAATAGCTTCTAATGAAGAAGAAATTTTTTTATTTTTTACTACTGAAGCAACAACACGTAAATCTTCTATTCTAGAATTAGTACAAGAACCAATAAAAACTTTATCAAAAGGAAGATTAATTAAACTTTGACCCTCTTTTAATCCCATATATTCTAAAGTTTTTTTTACATTTTCTTTTTCGGACTGAGTTTTTAAAGTATGTAAAGAAGGAATTTTTTCTGAAATAGAAATAACTTGTGAAGGGTTTGTTCCCCATGTAATTTGTGGTAATAAATTAGAAATATCAAAAAATATTTTTTGATCAAAGAAACAACTAGAGTCTGATTTTAAAGTATTCCATTTTTTAACATAAAAAGACCATTCATAATTTTTTGGAACAAAATTTTTATTTTTTAAATATGCATAAGTAATATGATCTGGTTGAATTATTCCAGATTTAGCTCCCATTTCTACT
Source organism: Buchnera aphidicola (Tuberolachnus salignus) (assembly GCF_900016785.1). Taxonomy (NCBI): domain Bacteria; kingdom Pseudomonadati; phylum Pseudomonadota; class Gammaproteobacteria; order Enterobacterales; family Erwiniaceae; genus Buchnera; species Buchnera aphidicola. Next base: position 1,922 of record NZ_LN890286.1, on the reverse strand, counting down.
GCCATATTACAAACAGTCATACGACTTTCCATACTCATATTTTGAATAACAGAACCATTAAATTCTACTACATGTCCAACACCTTTTTCTGTTCCTATAGAGCGTATTAGACCTAAAATAATGTCTTTAGAAAAAATATTATTTTTCTGGTTACCAAAAATATGAATTAACATATTTTTCATACGTTTTTGATATAATGTTTGCGTAGCTAAAACATGTTCAACTTCAGATGTCCCAATTCCAAATGCAAGAGATCCAAAAGCACCATGTGTAGATGTATGAGAGTCACCACATACAATAGTCATACCTGGTAGTGTTAAACCCTGTTCAGGACCCATAACATGCACAATTCCTTGATTAGGATGTTTTAAATTAAAACAAGTAATATCAAATTCTTTACAATTTTTTAATAAAGTCTTAAGTTGTATTTTTGCATCTTTTTTAATTTTTTTAATATTTTGATGTATAGTAGGGACATTATGATCCATAGTAGCAAAAGTTTTTTTAGATTGCCGTATAATTCGATTTTTAACTCTTAACCGTTCAAAAGCTTGCGGAGAAGTAACTTCATGAATTAAATGTAAATCTATATAAATTAATGGTGTTTCTTTTAAATCCTCATATATCACATGTTGATCAAAAATTTTTTGATATAAAGTTTTTTTTTTCATTATAATATCTTCATTAAATTTTCCGAAATTTTTGTACCCATCATATCTGTAGAAATAAAATTTATTTTATCTGATATATCATAAGTATGATGCCCTTGTTTTAAAACAGTAATAACTGCATGTTCAATCGCTTCTGAAATATCTAAAAAACCTAAAGAATATTTAAATAACATTGCTAATGATAAAATTTGAGCGATTGGATTTGCTAAATTTTTACCTTTTAAATCTGGAGCAGAACCTCCAGCGGGTTCATATAATCCAAAATTTTTTTGATTCAAAGATGCTGATGGTAACATACCTAATGATCCAATTAAACTAGCACTTTCATCAGTTAAAATATCTCCAAATAAATTTGGACATAAAATAACATCAAATTGAGAAGGATTTTGTATTAATTGCATCGCTGCATTATCAACATATAAATGTTCTATTTGAACCTCAGGAAATGTATAAGATATTTTTGTAACTACCTCTCTCCACAATTTTGAACTTTCTAAAACATTTGATTTATCAATAGATACTAATTTTTTTTTTCTTTTTCGAGCTTGTTGAAAAGCAAATTGTGCTATTCGAGTAATTTCATATGTATTATAAATAGCAGTATCAAATGCACAAATATTATTTGGATCTAGTTCATTACGTCCTTTTGGAACACCAAAATAAATTCCTCCAGTTAACTCACGTATAAATAAAATATCAAAACCTTTTTTTATAATATTTGTTTTTAAAGGTGAAAAATGTAATAATTTTTTATGTAATTTTACCGGTCTTAAATTAATAAATAAATTAAAAAATTTTCTCAAAGAGAGAAGAGAAGAAATTTCTGGTTTTTTTTCAAGTTTTAAATGATTCCATTTTGGACCTCCAACCGAACCAAATAAAATTGCATCTGAATTTTGACAACCTATTAAAGTATGTTCAGGTAATGCGATGTTATATTTATCAATTGCGATACCACCAACATCATATTCTTTTGTTTGTAAATTAATATATTTTTTTTTTTTTATTACAGAAATAATTTTATATGCTTCTTTTATTATTTCAGGACCTATACCATCACCAGGCAAAACTGCAATTTTGTATTTTTTTTTTATTTTCATTTATAGCCTTTCTAAAAGATTATAATAAATTTTATATTATAAAAAATTTTTTTTATTTTTTATTTTTTATTTTTTTTTGTTTTTTATTTTATATGTTATTTTGCATCTATAATATAAGAAGCATGTATTTTAAAAAAGTATATGCATCTAT
>NZ_LN890285.1:300000-421426 GCF_900016785.1 Buchnera aphidicola (Tuberolachnus salignus) | reverse complement strand
CTAATTTAAATATTTAATTTATATTGTTTTTTTTTTTTAATAACTTGTGTATAACTTGTATATAATTATGTATAAAAAATATTTATAAAAAATTTAAAAATTTATTTTTAAAAATTAATTTTTAAATTATCTAGACAAAAAAAAAATGTATGTTAAAATTTATTTTCTCAATATAAAAATACTAAATTTAATTTAAAAATTTTATTTATTTTTTAAAATATAAATATTAAAAAATTTTGAAATAATTTTTATAAATATTTTTTTGGAGTATTATAAAAAATATGTATCCTAAAATTGTCTTAATTGGTCGTTCAAATGTAGGAAAATCGAGTTTTTTTAATATGCTAACAAAAAAAAAAAATATGTTAGTTCATAAATTAAAAGGTACTACTTATGATCGCAATTTTGAAAATTTTTATTTTCAAGATAAAAAATTTATTTTGATGGATACAGCAGGTTTTGAACTATCTTTTTTTACGAAAAAATTAAAAAAAAACAGTTTATTTGTACAAATTTATACACAAATTATAGAATCAATTAAAGAATCTGATTTGGTAATTTTTATGGTTGATGCTAATATTTCGTCTTCTAATTTAGATTTTCTTATTTTAAAAAAAATTCAGAAAAATTTTAAAAAAATTTTTTTATGTATTAATAAAATTGATTTAATTAAAGATTTTTTTATAGATAATAATTTTTATAAATTTGGTATAAAAAATATTTATCCAATTTCTATTTTACATCGAATTGGAATTTTAGATTTATTAAAAAGTATATATTATTTTTTTTATATTAAACAAAAAAAAAAATTTGAATGTTTTAATAATATTTCTAAAAAAAAAAAAATATCAATAAAAATTGGAGTTATTGGTAAGTCAAATGTTGGAAAATCTACATTAATTAATTCTTTAATTAATGAAAAAAGAGTAATTACGCATGAAATTGCAGGAACAACACGAGATTTAATTAAAATTCCTTTTACCGATCATAAAAATTCGTATTTTTTAATTGATACAAGAGGATTTCAAAGAAAAAAAACACAAAAAAATTTTATAGATTCTATTTCTAGGATTAAAACTATAAATTTTTTATCGGAATGTCACGTTGTTTTAATAATATTTGATGCATATTTAGGTGTAACTTCACACGATTTATCTTTATTAAATTTAATCATTAAAAAAGGATGTGCATTTATTATTGTAATTAATAAATGGGATCTCATTTCTCAAAATAAAAAATTTTTTTTAAAAAAAAATATTTTTTTACGTTTAAAATTTATAAAATGTTATAAAATATTTTTTGTTTCTGCTTTAAAAAAAATTGGTATACAAAATTTTTTTAATGAAATTAAAAAAGTTTATAAAAATTCTATTCAAATTTTTACCCCCCTTTTTTTGACAAAAATTCTTCAAAAAGCAATTTTATATCATCCTACTCATATGGGAACGAATCATAAATTAATTCGTTTGAAATATGCTCATTTAGGGGGTACTAATCCATTAAAAATTATTATTCATGGTACACAAACTCAATTTTTAAAAATTTCATATCAAAAATATTTAAAAAACTTTTTTCAAAAAAAATTAAATATTTTTAGTTCACCAATCGTTTTATTCTTTAAAAATAGTATAAATCCTTATATAAAAAAATAATTTTTTATAATTGATTATGATTTTTGTTTTATTCAATTTTTTGATGTAAGTTATATATTGGAATTTCTACTTCTATGTCTTCTTCTCCTAGTTTAGCTTGACATGCTAATCGACTATATTTTTCTAATCCCCAAGCTTTGTCTAATAAATCTTCTTCATTTTCTAAACAGATAGATAATGAATTAAATCCTTTTCGAATAATACAATGACATGTACAACAAGCGCAAGATTGCTCACAAGCATGTTCTATATTAATATGGTTTTCTAATGCAACATTTAAAATACTTTGCCCAGGTTTAGCTGATATTACAGCCCCAAAAGGTAATAAAATTTTATGAGGATAAAAAAAAATTTTAGGCATATAGTTCCACGTTAAAAATTTTGTTATATATGATAAAAAATTAATCATATTTTTATTATGAAACATTATTTTTTTTATCATATAATAAATTAATTTTTTTTAATATTTTTTTTAAAAACAATAATTTGTATAATATTTTTTGAACTTGAAAAAAATTTTTATTATGAAATTCAAAAGCAATATTTGAAAAATTTTTTTTAATTTTTAATTCTATAATTTGTTTAAAAATTAAAATTTGATTTAAATTATGATTTATGTTTTTTAATTGTTCTATTTTTTCATATAATTTAAATTGTTTTTTTAAAATTTTTTGATCTACAATAATTAATTTTTTAAAATTTTTTATTTTAATTGTTAAAATTTTTAATAAATATATAGCACGTTTAAAATCATTTTTTAAAATTTGATAGCCTTGGTTAATATTATATGAAAATATTTTTTTTTTATTTATATGTAATATTTTTTTTTTTATTTTATCAGGATGATATTTTATTTGTAAAGTATAAAAATTTTTTTTTAATAATTTTTTATTAATACAAAATTCTTGAGGTATTTTAAATAAATTAAAATAATTAATTTTATTTTTTGTATATTTCATAGTTTTTTAATATATAGAGTGCTGAACTCTAAAATAAATTTTTCAGCACTAAGGAAAAATAAAAATTATATTTATAATTTTTTATGTTTTTTATTATTTTTTTTTAATAATATATTTTTTGAATAATAATTAGAAATAGCTGATTTAATTGCGTCTTCGGCTAAAATTGAACAATGTATTTTGACAGGAGGTAAGTTTAATTCTTTTACAATTGCAGTATTTTGAATGCAAGAAGCTTCTTTTAATGTTTTTCCTTTAATCCATTCTGTCATTAAAGAACTAGAAGCAATAGCAGAACCACATCCATATGTTTTAAAACAAGCATCTTCAATAATTCCCTTTTTATTTACTTTAATTTGTAATTTCATTACATCACCGCAAGCAGGAGCACCGACTAAGCTAGTTCCTACATTTTTTTCTTCACTAGAAAAAGAACCAACATTTCGTGGGTTTTCATAATGATCTAAAACTTTTTTACTATATGTCATATTTTTTTCTCATATAAAATATATTATTTATTCCAAATAATTTTATTTAAATCAATTCCTTGTTGATGCATTTCCCATAATGGTGAAAGTTCACGTAATTTTTGGATTGCTTTCTGAATAGACGAAATAGTGATTTGAATTTCTTTTTCAGTAGTATAACGACCTAATGAAAAACGAATTGAACTATGTGCTAGTTCATCTTTAACACCCATAGCACGTAAAACATATGAAGGTTCTAAACTAGAAGAAGTACAAGCTGAACCAGATGATATAGCTAAATTTTTTAATGCCATAATTAATGATTCCCCTTCTACATAATTAAAACTAATATTTAAAATATTTGGAACGCTATTTTTTAAATATGTATTTAGGTATATTTCTTCTATGTTTTTAATACCATTCCATAATAAAATTTGCAATTTTTTATAATGTAAAATATCTTTTTTCATTTCTGTATGTAGAATTTGACAAGCTTTTCCTATTCCTACAATTTGTTGTACTGGTAATGTTCCTGAACGTAAATTACGTTCATGTCCTCCCCCATGTATTTGAGGTGTCATACGAATTCGAGGTCGACGACGACGTATGTATAATATTCCTATTCCTTTTGGTCCATATATTTTATGTCCTGAAAATGATAAAAGATCAATATTTAATTTTTGAACATTAATTTTAATTTTCCCAATACTTTGAGTAGCATCAACATGTAAAAATATTTTTTTTTTTTGACAAATTTTACTAATTTCAGAAATATTTTGAATTATCCCTGTTTCATTATTTACATGAATAATAGAAACTAATAAAGTATGAGGTAAGATATTTTTTTTTAATTCTAATACATCAATAATACCATATTTATTAGGTTTTAAATATGTTATTTGACATCCTTGATTTTCTAAATATCTACAACTATCTAAAACTGATTTATGTTCTATTAAACTTGTTAAAAAATGTATATTTTTTTTTTTGTAAAATTCATAAATTCCTTTAAGAGCTAAATTATTTGATTCAGTAGCTCCAGAAGTAAAAATAATTTCTCGAGGATCTGCATGTATTAATTTAGCTATATTAATTCTAGATTTTTCAATAGCTTTTTCCGCATCCCATCCAAATTGATGAGAACGTGAAGCTGAATTTCCAAAAATTCCAGTAGATAAAAAATATTTTTTCATTTTTTTAAAAACTCGAATATCTACAGGTGTAGTAGCAGCATAATCTAAATATATTATTTTTTTCATATGAAATATCTCAATTTATTTAAAATTTGTAAAAATTGTAAAGTTTTTTTAATAAATTAAAATTTTTTGTAAAATATTTAAAAAACATTACAATTTTTTATATTTAATTTTTTTTTATGACATTTATTTTTAAATTCTTTCATGAGATATAGTTGTTTTTTTTTTTTAGTTTCTGTATAATTAAATTTGTAATTTTTTTTGATGTTTCATAAAAGGGTGTAGTTTAATTTGGTAGAGCGTCGGTCTCCAAAACCGAAAGTTGGGGGTTCAAATCCCTCCACCCTTGAATTTTTTTTTATTATAAAAAATTTTTCAAAAAACTCTTAAAAATCTTATCATATTTATCATTTAAATTAAATACATGTATTATTTTTTCAAAACAGTTTTTTTTTAAAAAAAAATTTATATATTAAATTTTTATGAGTAACTTTTTATGCCTATTTATCGATCTTCTACTACATTCAATGGAAGAAATATGGCAGGAGCAAGAGCATTATGGAAAGCAACAGGTGTAAAAGATCAAGATTTTGGAAAACCAATTATAGCTGTTGTGAATTCATTTACAGAATTTGTTCCTGGTCATATCCATTTACGAAATATTGGTTCTTTAATTTCTAAAGAAATTGAAAATTCTGGAGGTATTGCAAAAGAATTTAATACTATTGCGATTGATGATGGTATTGCGATGGGTCATAGTGGAATGTTATATTCTTTGCCGTCTCGCGAATTAATTGCTGATTCTATTGAATATATGATTAATGCACATTGTGTTGATGCAATGGTATGTATTTCTAATTGTGATAAAATTACACCTGGTATGTTATTAGCGGCAGTTCGTTTAAATATTCCTGTAATTTTTGTATCTGGTGGTCCCATGGAATCTGGTAAAATTATTCGAAATAATCAAATTATTAAAATTGATTTAGTCGATGCGATGGTTACTGGAGCCGATCAAAATATTTCAAATATTGAATTAAAAGAAATTGAAGATTCAGCATGTCCTACATGCGGTTCTTGTTCAGGAATGTTTACTGCAAATTCTATGAATTGTATTACTGAAGTTTTAGGATTGTCTCTGCCTGGTAATGGAACATTATTAGCTACGCATATAGAACGTAAGAATTTGTTTTTAAAAGCAGGTCAATTAATTGTTAAAAATACAAAGTTATATTATGAAAAAAATGATAATAGTTTATTACCAAAAAGTTTAATTACTTTTAATTCTTTATATAATGCGATTGCTTTAGATATTGCTATGGGAGGTTCTACAAATACAGTATTACATTTGTTAGCAATTGCTTCGACTGCAAATATTAAATTTACTTTAAAAGATATTGATAACATTTCTAAAATAATTCCTTGTTTATGTAAAATTTCTCCTAATACTTCATTATACCATATGGAAGATTTGCATCGTGCAGGTGGCGTTATTGGTATTTTGGTAGAATTACATAAAGAAAATATGTTAAAATGTTTTGAAAAAAATATTTTAGGTTTAACATTATCGGAATTATTAAAAAAATATAATATTATAAATACAACACAAAAAAAAATTAAAAATTTTTTTTTAGCAGGTCCTTTAGGTCAAAAAACACGGATTCCATTTTCTCAAAATTTTAGATGGCTTACATTAGATAGTGATCGTCAATTTGGATGTATACGTTCTATTCAATATGCATATCATCAAACTGGAGGATTAGCAGTTTTGTATGGTAATTTAGCACCTTGTGGAGCGATTATTAAAACAGCTGGAATTCGAAATGTGAATTTAAAATTTATTGGTCCCGCTAAAGTATATGAAAGTCAAGAAGATGCTGTTTTTGCAATTTTAAATCATAAAATTCAGAAAGGTGACGTTATAGTTATTCGTTATGAGGGGCCTTGTGGAGGACCTGGAATGCAAGAAATGCTATATCCTACGTCATTTTTGAAATCTATGAAATTAGATTTAGATTGTGCTTTAATTACTGATGGTCGTTTTTCTGGTGGAACTTCTGGAATTTCAATAGGGCATATATCTCCTGAAGCGGCAAATCAAGGTATTATTGCATTAATTAAAAATGGTGATTTAATTAAAATTGATATTCCAAATCGTAAAATTATTTTAAAAATTACAGAACAAGAATTAAATAATCGAAAAAAAATAGAAAAAAAACGAAAAAATTTCGCATATACTCCTATAAAACGAAAAAGAGTGTTATCTGATGCTTTAAAAATTTATGGTTTACTTGCTACGAGTGCTGATACTGGAGCAATTCGTGATATTAAAAAAATTATTCGTTCATAAATATCAATTCTACTTAAAGTCTTTTGAAAGGTATATCATTAATGAAAAATTATTTTAATTTATTAAATTTTCGAGAAAAATTACAAGAATTACAAACTTGTCATATAATAAAAAATTTAACTATAAATTCATTAAAAATTTTAAAAAATAAAAAAATAGTGATTATTGGTTGTGGTTCTCAAGGATATCATCAAGGATTAAATTTAAGAGATTCCGGATTAGATGTTTCTTATGCTTTTCGTCAATCTTCAATACAAAAACAAACTCGTTCTTGGAAAAATGCAAAAAAATCTAATTTTTTTGTTGGTACATTTGAAGAATTAATTCCAAATGCTGATTTAGTGATTAATTTAACACCAGATAAAAATCATGCTATTGTAGTAAAAAGTTTACAAAATTTAATGAAAAAAAATTCTTTTTTAGGATATTCACATGGTTTTCACATTGTTGAAAGTAATGTGGTAATACGTTCAGATATTACAGTGATTATGGTAGCTCCAAAATGTCCAGGTACTGAAGTTAGAGCTGAATTTTTAAAAGGATTCGGGGTACCATCTTTAATTGCTGTACATCAAAAGAATGATATATATCAAAAAGGTTTAAATATCGCAAAAGCATGGGCTGTTGGATTAGGTTCACATAAAGCAGGTGTATTGAGATCTTCTTTTTCTGCTGAAGTAAAATCAGATTTAATGGGAGAACAAACTATTTTATGTGGATTTTTACAAACTTGTTCATTAGCATGTTATGAACATTTAATTTCAAAAGGTTATGATGTAAAATATTCAATTTCATTAATTCAATATGGATGGGAAAAATTATCTGAAGTTTTAAAAATTGGTGGTATTACATTGTTGTTTCATCGTTTATCTAATTCAGCTCAAATTCGTGCTTATCAATTATCTCAAAAATTAAAAAAAATTTTATATCCTTTATTTTCTGCACACATGGATAATATTTTATCTGGAATATTTTCTAGAGATTTAATAAAAGATTGGGAAAATAACGATCATAATTTATTGTTATGGCGTGATATGTATAAAAAAGAAGATTTTGAAATTGCAAATAATGTACCAGTTGATTTATTAAAAGAAAATGAATATTTTGAAAAATGTACATTAATGGTTGCGATGTTAAAAGCAGGTATTGAATTATCTTTTGAAATTATGGTAAGTTCAGGTATTTTAGAAGAATCTGCATATTTTGAGTCTTTACATGAATTACCATTAATTGCGAATACTATTGCACGTAAAAGATTATATGAAATGAATCAAGTGATTTCTGATACTGCAGAATATGGAAATTATTTGTTTACAAATTCAGCATTGCCTATTGTTAAAAATTTTTTAAAAACGATTGAAAATAGTGATTTAGGTGAATCTATTTATACTATGTCTATTAACAATAAAAAATTAAATTTTTTACATTCTAATATTGAAAATCATCCAATAGAAAAAATTGGAAAAAAATTAAGATCATATATGTATTCTATGAAAAAAAAATATAATTAAATTTTTGAAAATTTTTTAAAAAATTTTTTAAAAAATTTTTTATAATTTTTTTTATGTTTTTTTGTATAATATTAAAAATGTTATTATTTATTTTTTGTGATTTTTTTATGAAATTAAATTTGATACAAAAACAAGCTATTAAACACGTTATTGGTCCTTGTTTAATTTTAGCAGGTGCAGGATCTGGAAAAACGAGTGTTATTATTAATAAAATAATTGAATTAATAAAAATTTGTCATTATCATCCTAAAACAATTATTACAGTTACGTTTACTAATAAAGCAGCATATGAAATTAAAAATCGTTTAAAAAAAAAATTAACATCATTTGAATTAAATACTCTTGTAATATCAACTTTTCATTCTTTAGGAATGAAAATTATATATCAAGAATATCATTTATTACATATTAAAAAAAATTTTACGTTATTAAATGAAAGTGATCAATTTAAAATTTTAAAAGAAATATTTTTTTTTTCTATAAAACCGAAAAAAAAAATTTTAAAAAAAATATTATTTAAAATTTCTTATTGGAAACAAAAATTATTACAAGTTAAAGATTTAAAAAAAAAAAAATATGAAAAATCAGAACAAATTTTTATATTTTATTATAGCAAATATGAAAAATATTTAAAATTGCATAATATGTTAGATTTTGATGATTTAATTTTATTACCAACATTATTATTAAAAAATAATTTAACAGTTCAGTTAAAGTGGCGTAAAAAAATTCAATATATATTGATTGATGAATATCAAGATACTAATATTAGTCAATATGAATTAATGAAAACGTTAATTAATGTGCCTTCTAATTTTACAATTGTTGGAGATAATGACCAATCAATATATTCTTGGAGAGGTGCACAACAAAAAATTTTTTTTTTATTAAAAAAAGATTTTCCAGCATTAAAAACAATCAAAATGGAACAAAATTATCGTTCTTCTCAATGTATTTTAAAAGCTGCAAATTCCTTAATTTCTAATAATCCTATTTTTTTAAAAAAAAAATTATTTTCAAATTTAAAATATGGACCTCAAATTTATCTTTTTGAAGCAGAGAGTGAATTTGAGGAAGCTAAACAAATAATAAATTTTATTTATACTCATAAAAATACATATAATTTAAAATATTTTGAATATGCGATTTTATATCGTAATCGTTATCAATCTAAGGTTATAGAAACAGAATTAATTAGTCATAATATTCCATATACATTGAATAATGAACAATCTTTTTTTGAAAAATTAGAAATTAAAGATTTGTTAGCATATTTACGTTTGGTTTTAAATTCTTCAGATGATTTAGCGTTTTTACGAATTATTAATGTTCCAAGACGACGTGTAGGGATTAATACAGTATTGAAATTAAAAGAAATTTCTTTAAAATATAATTTAAATTTATTAAATACATGTATTTTTAAAAATCTGTTGTTATTTTTTAATTATAAAACTGTATTAATATTAAATAATTTTTTTAAATGGATTTTTAATTTAAAAAAAATTTTAAAAAAAACACCTGAAAAAATTTTAGATATTATTATTTGTGATATCAATTATTTAGAATGGACTAAAAAACGTCTTAAAGATTTAGATTTATTTAAAATTGCTGTTAATAATATTAATTTTTTAAAAAATTGGTTATTAAGAAATTTATTAAATACTCAAAATAAATCATCTTCTTATTTTTCTGATATTATTGCACGTTTAGTTTGTGGAGAAAATTTAGATGATTTACATCAAGAATCTAATAAAAGTAATACGTTACAATTAATGACGTTACATTCATCAAAAGGGTTAGAATTTTCTGTTGTATGTATTATAGGATTAGAAGAAGGGATTTTGCCTCATAAAAAAAGTATTCTTCTTAAAAATATTGTTGAAGAAAGACGTCTTTTATATGTAGGTATGACTCGTGCAAAAATGCAATTATTTTTAAGTTTTTGTAAAAAAAGATATTTTTTTGGAGAAATTTTAAAAATGTTACCGAGTCGGTTTTTAAATGAATTACCGAAAAATGATATTTTTTGGCATAAAAAAAAATATATTAATTCTAATTTTTTTTTTTAAAATAAAGAATATATATTAAATATTTAAAAATATTTATTTAAAAAAATAATGATTAAAAATTTTTTTTTAAATTAAAAAAGTTTATTTCTATATTTTTAAAAAAATGAATTTATTTTTAATTTTAAGTTTTTAGAAAGAGTAAAGATATTTAATTTTTTCATTTTTAAGGAGATTGAATATGAATACACATAAAATTATTGAATTTACAGATTTAAATTTTGAGAAAAAAATAAGTATTGTAAATAATTATATTTTAATTGATTTTTGGGCAGAATGGTGTAATCCCTGTAAACTTTTAACTCCTATTTTAGAAGAAATTTCATTAGAATATTCAAAAAACTTAATAGTAGGTAAATTAAATATTGAAACTAATACCGAAATTCCTTTACGATATTCCATCCGTAGTATTCCGACATTATTATTATTTTATAATTCTGAAATTATTGCTACGAAAATTGGAGCATTATCTAAAATAGAATTGTTAAATTTTTTAAATAAAAATATGAAATAAAACATATTTTTTTTAAAAAAAATGTTTTTTAACATGAAATTTAAAAATTATTTCATAAAAAAAAATTAAAGTTTAGTTTTTAAAAATTATTTAAAAAAATCATTTTTAAATTTTAATTTTTTTTATTTGATGTATACAGTTTTTATATGAATTATTTTAATAAAATTAATAAATTTATTATTTTAATATATAAATTTTTTGTTTAAATAATTCAATTTCCTGTAAATCTAAAAAAAATAATTTTTTAAAATTTTTTATGAAATTATTAAGAAACTTATGCTTATGAATCTGACCACATTAAAAAATACATTAGTTTCAAAATTACTGCTTTTAGGAGAAGGAATTGGTCTTGAAAATTTAGCCCGTATGCGTAAACAAGATATTATTTTTTCAATTTTGAAACAACATTCTAAAAGTGGAGAAGATATTTTTGGAGATGGAGTACTAGAAATTTTGCAAGATGGTTTTGGTTTTTTGCGTTCTTCAGATAGTTCTTATTTAGCGGGTCCGGATGACATTTATGTATCTCCGAGTCAAATACGACGTTTTAATTTAAGAACAGGTGATACAATTTCCGGAAAAATACGTCCTCCAAAAGAAGGAGAACGTTATTTTGCATTGTTAAAAGTAAACAAAGTTAATTATGATAAACCTGAAAATTCTCGCAATAAAATTTTGTTTGAAAATTTAACTCCTTTACATGCAAATTCTCGTTTAAAAATGGAAAGAGGAAATGGATCTACTGAAGATTTAACTGCGAGAGTATTAGATTTAGCATCTCCTATTGGACGTGGTCAACGAGGTTTAATTGTTGCACCACCAAAAGCTGGGAAAACAATGTTATTACAAAATATTGCTCAAAGTATCTCTTATAATCATTCTGATTGTGTTTTAATGGTTTTATTAATTGATGAAAGACCAGAAGAAGTAACTGAAATGCAACGTTTAGTGAATGGTGAAGTAATTGCATCAACATTTGATGAACCTGCGTCACGTCATGTTCAAGTAGCTGAAATGGTTATTGAAAAAGCAAAACGTTTAGTAGAACATAAAAAAGATGTAGTAATTTTATTAGATTCTATTACACGATTAGCTCGTGCTTATAATACAGTAGTTCCTGCATCAGGAAAAGTTTTAACTGGAGGAGTAGACGCTAATGCATTACATCGTCCAAAAAGATTTTTTGGTGCAGCGCGAAATGTGCAAGAAGGAGGAAGTTTAACAATTATTGCAACTGCATTAATTGATACTGGTTCTAAAATGGATGAAGTAATTTATGAAGAATTTAAAGGAACTGGAAATATGGAGCTTCCATTATCTCGAAAAATTGCTGAAAAGCGAGTGTTTCCTGCTATAGATTATAATCGTTCTGGTACTAGAAAAGAAGAGTTATTAACGACAACTGAAGAATTGCAAAAAATGTGGATTTTGAGAAAAATTATGCATCCTATGAGTGAAATTGATGCTATGGAATTTTTGCTAAATAAACTTGCTATGACAAAAACTAATCATGATTTTTTTGATATGATGAAACGTTCTTAACAAAATCATATATTTTTCTTAAATATATGATAATGTAAATAATTTATGTATTTTTTTATATATTTTTTAAATCTATTTAAACTGAATTAAATTTAAATATTTTTTATTTTTTAAAAATTTTTAAAAAAAACTAGATTTTTATTAAATAATCTATATAATAAAAGAAAAATAATAATAAAGATATATAATGATTATTTAAAATTAAATTTTCTTTTTATACGTTCGTAGCTTAATTGGATAGAGCATTACTTTCCGAAAGTAAAGGTTTCAGGTTCAAATCCTGTCGAACGTAAAATTTTTTTAAAAAATTATTTTTTTGGTGGTTATAGCTTAGTTGGTAGAGCTCTGGATTGTGATTCCAGCGGTCATGGGTTCGAATCCCATTGACCACCCAAAATTTTTTTTGAATATTTAAAAGATTATATTTTATTATTTATTAAAAATTTTTTTAAAAATTCGGCGAATAGCGCAGTTTGGTAGCGCAACTGGTTTGGGACCAGTAGGTCAGAGGTTCAAATCCTCTTTCGCCGATAAAAATTTTTTTTATTTTTTTTTTTGAGTATAGTATAAACAAATAAAATTTAAAATTTTAAATAATTTTTTTTTTGTTCGAATACATCTCCATAAATTTTTATTATATTCAAAATGATATCCTTGTTTATAAGTTGCCATCCATAATTGATTTAAATATTGTTGAGTAGTAAAAATTATTTTTTTTAAGTTTGAAAATTCAATAGTTAAAATGTTTTCATGTTGTATGATTTCAATATCATAATTTAAAAATTTTTTTTCAATTTTTTTTTCAATTTTTTGATATGTTTTTTGGATTATTTGAAAAAATTTTTTTTTATTCATAAAATTTTATTTAAGATTTTTTTAATTAATTAATTTTTTATTTTTTTAAAAGGATACAAAATGTTTTTGAAAAAGAATATGCTTAAATTTTCAAAAATGCATGGTTTAGGTAATGATTTTATGGTAGTTGATACAATTAATCAATCTTTTTTTTTTTCAAAAAAATTAATTAAAAAGTGGTCAAATCGAACACGTGGTATAGGTTTTGATCAATTATTAATTTTAGAACCATCTAATTGTGTACAGTTTGATTTTTTTTATCGTATTTTTAACTCAAATGGCCTGGAAGTTGAACAATGTGGAAATGGTGCAAGATGTATTGGATTATATTGTTTATTAAACAATTTATTTTGTAAAAAAAAAATTATTTTAAAAACTCAAAAAAATTTTTTATTTTTAAAAATTTTACAACATAATATCATTGAAGTAAATATGGGTATTCCTTGTTTCTCTCCAAAAGATGTTTTTTATAATTCCTCCAAAAAAAAATTATATTATAATGTTAAAATTTTAAATAATATATATACAATGAGTATTGTATCTTTAGGAAATCCTCATTGTGTTATTTTAGTTTCTGATTTAAAAAATTTTCCTGTCCAAACTGTTGGGTCAATGCTGTCAAAACATAACGATTTTTTATATGGCGTTAATGTTGGTTTTATGCAAATTATTAATTCAAAAATAATTCATTTACGTGTTTATGAACGTAACACAGGAGAAACTGAATCTTGTGGAAGTGGCGCGTGTGCGGCTGTTGCAATAGGAATACGTAATAAATTATTAAATTCTAGAGTAAAAGTATATTTACCAGGAGGTATATTAACCATTTCTTGGATCGGAGAAGGAAAATGTTTATATATGCAAGGTTCAGCCACACATGTATATGATGGAAAATTATTGTATTAAATGATTTAATTATGTTTTTATTAAAAATAAAAAAATATAATAAAAAATATTTTTTTTAAAAAAATGTTTATAATTTTATATTTTTAAATTTTTTTAAAGCTATATAAAATTTTGTTAAAATATTTTTTATTTTTAATTATTTAAAACAAGATTTTTTTATAAAACATAGTTTTGTAAAATTTAAAATATGTTATAATAATAAAAATTTTGAAGATTTTTTAAAAAATTTTTTATATAAATAATTTTGTTTTAATAGTTTTTTTGTTATAAAAGGATATAAAATTTTATGTCATCTATTTTAATTCGAAATCCAATGTATTCATATTTTCCTCCTACAAAGTTAAAAAATAAAAAAAAAGAAGAATCTATAAAAACTTCTAAAAAAACAAAAGAATTACACTCAAATTCTGTTATGTTATCTGAAAATGATAATCTTGCGTTACATCTTTCTCAATTAAAAAAAAAAAATAATATTTTTTTAAATTTTAATAATGAGACAATGATTTCAAAATCGAAAAAAAAAGAAATTCAAGAAAAAAATAAAGATTTAAAAAATAACAGTACAGAAAAAAAACCTCCGATTATTAATGATAAAGATTATAAAATTGAATTTTTTACTAATTTGCCAATAAAAGAAATTCAAGAAAAAAATGAACATTTAGAAGATCATAGTTCTGAAAGAGATGATGATATTATAATAAATGAAAAATCTAGTAATGTCGAACAATTGAGTAATGAATCTACACAAAAAATTCAAGAAAAAAATAAAGATTTTGAAGCGCATAGTGTAGAAAGAGATGATTTTTTTACATATGATGAAGATTGTCAAACTCAATTTTTAACTGAAAAACAAAAAAAATTATTAGAACAATCTACATATCAGAAAAAATCTTTTTTAGTAAAAAATCCTGTTAATGATGTGTTAAAAAAAAATTTATCTGAAGGAAACTATTTAAATGCATTTTTAAATTCTGGGGCAGATATTTTAAATGTTCCTAAAATTTCATGGAAACCATTTGCTAGAGGGGTATCTGTTTTAATGTCTTGGTTTAAATCATCTAAAACAGAGGCACCGAACAGTTCGTCTAAAGTATATAATTCATCTACATCTAAAACAAATGATGAAACAGAAGTCTTGAAAACATCTGCAAATAATCAAAATATTTTTTCTTCTAATGAAACAGAAAATCAAAAAATAGAAAATCCTATATATTCTGATCTTTCAGCGCTTTCAGAACAACATAAATTTTCAGAAAAAAGTCTTGAAAGAAAAGCAGCTGTAGATCATCCTACTAGTACACATCAAAAATCTTGGAAGAATTTAAGAGCAACAAACGTTTCTATTAATACTGCAATTACATCAAAATTATTACAAAAAGAATATAAAAATTTATTAAAAACTCCTGCTTTAGATATGCGATTTTTAAGTACTATGGATGATTCGTATTATACTATAAACGGTAAATCTGCTACTAATGAAAATCCTCACGATGTATTAGATTTAATTCGTAAAGAAATTCCAAATTTTCAAACTCAGCAATTAATTTCTAGTTATACTCATTCTGGATTATTAGTAGAACCGTTAAAACAATTACAAATACGTTATCCTGATTTAAGAACTGAAGAAATTTTTGATATGTTCACTTCATACAATATTCGAAAATCTGATCATGATAAAGTGCATATAACGATTACGCGTACAGTAGATATTCGTCCTCCAGAAGATGAATTAGAAAATTTTGATATAGAAAAACTTCAATCTTATGGTTTACGTACTGATATGACATTAACTAAATATGCAAATCCAACCTTAAAATATTCATATTTTGTTTCTTAATTTTTTAATTGTATTTTATTATTTTTTAAAAATTGATTCCTATGCTGTTTTGTAAGAATCAATTTTTATTTTTTTAAAAGAGACAAATAGAGATATAAAAAATATTTGTATATTTTATTTTTTTTTTATAATATATATTTTATAATTTACCAATATTTTTCTATTGTAACATGTCCAGGTTTGGAACGTAAATTTTTGTTCATATTACGATATTTTTTTAAAATATGTTGTGTTTCTTGAATCATACCGGGATTTCCACATAACATTACATGTGAATTTTTTGCATTTAGTTGAATTCCGACAGAATTTTCTAAAACAAAATTTTTAATTAAATTTGGAATTCTTCCAAATAAAAATTTTTTATTTTTTTCTTGACTTAGAATGATTTGAAAAAATAAACGATTTTGATATAAAATTTGTAATTTTTTTAATAAAAACAAATAATTTAAATCATTTTCAAATTTTACTGCATAAATTACAATAATTTTTTTAAATTTTTTTAATTTTAGTGAATTTTCTTGTAAAATAGATAGAAAAGGTCCAATTGCAGTTCCTGTAGCAAACATCCATAGATTTTCACAAATAGGTATTTCATCTAAGGTAAAATATCCTGAAGATTTTTTAGTAATAAAAATTTTTTTTAACTTCATGTTATATAAAAAATTTGTAAAAACACCATTTGGTACAAGAAGAATATAAAATTCTAAATTTTTATTTTTTGGTGCATTAACAAAAGAATATGCATTTTGTATTCTTTTATTTTCTTCGGTAATAAAAGACAATTTTGTAAATTGACCAGCTTTAAAAGGTAAAATTGGTGCTGTTAAGATAATTGTAAATAATTTTTGATTCCATTTTTTAAATTTGATAATTTTTGTTTGAAGCCACATGAGAGTTTAATCCTATTTTTATAAAAAATTATATTCGTTAAAAAGATATTGATATTTTTTTATAATGTATTAAAAAAAATAAAAAATATTTTTTTTAAAAAAATATTTTTCTTTAATATATTTTTTTTAAAATATTTTTAAAGTATAAATAATTATAAATTATATTTTACATATTTTTTACGTATTTTATGTTTCGAAAAGGTGATCGAATGTTTTCAGAAGTTTTTATTAAATTAGAAAAAAAAGTACAAATTGCAATTGATACAATTTTGTTTTTAAAAAATGTTATAAAAGATTTAAAATTTCAAAAAGAAAATTTAAAAAAAGAAATTTTAAAAATTAATATTTTAAAACAAAATATTGAAAAAAAAAATGAAATATTAAAAACAGAACAAAAAGACTGGAAAAATAAATTAAAATTATTATTAACAGAAATTGAAATTCAAAATATTAATATTTCTGAAAGTGAATAAATGTTATTTAAAAAATATTTTTTGTTTTTTTATAAAGAATTTTTATCTCTAATATTAATAAATTTAATTTTGAATAAAATATTGCCTATCATAGACGAAGGTCTAAGATCGGCAATTCGATTATGTAAAATAAAAGAAATTTTGAATAATTTTTTATAAAATAAAACGACTTAAATCAGGATTAATTAATAATTTTTCTAAATTTTTTTGTACATATTTTTGATCAATAATAATTTTTTTTCCTTGATTTTCTTTACAATTATAAGAAATATCATCCATTAATTTTTCTAATACTGTATATAATCGGCGCGCACCAATATTTTCAATTGATTCATTAATTTGCCATGAAGCTTCTGCAATTTTTTGAATTCCATCTTCAGTAAAAAAAACATCTATTCCTTCTGTTTTAAGTAAAGCTTGATATTGTATAGTAATTGATGCTTTTGTTTCTGTTAAAATTTTTTTAAAATCTTGAATATTTAAAGGTTTTAATTCGACTCGAATGGGTAATCTTCCTTGTAGTTCTGGAATTAAATCGGATGGCGTGGACATTTGAAATGATCCAGAAGCAATAAATAAAATATGGTCAGTTTTTACGCTACCATATTTTGTAGAAACTGTACATCCTTCTATTAAAGGTAATAAATCTCGTTGAACACCTTCTCGAGAAATTTCAGCTCCAGAAGAGGTAGATGTTTGTTTACAGATTTTATCTATTTCGTCAATAAATACAATACTGTTTTGTTCAACTTCATGAATAGCTTTTTTTTTTAGTTGTTCTAAATTAATTAATTTAGATGATTCTTCTTCAGATAATAATAATAAAGCTTCTTTAATTTTTACTTTTTTTGTTTTTTTTTTTTGTCCACTTAAATTATGAAATAAAGATTGTAACTGATTTGTTAACTCTTCCATTCCAGGAGGTGACATGATTTCTATCCCAATAGGTGGAGAGGATATTTGTATTTCTATTTCTTTATGATTTAATTCTCCAGATTGTAATTTTTTTCTAAAAATTTCAATTGTTTTAAGAGGAATTTTAGAATTTGATTGTGTATTGGGGTCAATTTTTGGTGTTGGAACTAAAATTTTTAAAATTTTTTCTTCTGCTAATTTTAATGCATATTTTTTATTTTTTTTAATTTTCTTAGTACGTACCATTTTAATAGCTAATTCTATTAAATCTCGAATAATGGAATCTACTTCTTTTCCAACATATCCCACTTCAGTAAATTTAGTTGCTTCTACTTTTATAAAAGGAGCATGCACTAATTTAGCTAATCTTCTAGCAATTTCTGTTTTTCCTACGCCAGTTGGTCCAATCATTAAAATGTTTTTAGGAGTAATTTCAGATCTTAGATCAGAGTCTAATTGCATTCTTCGCCAACGATTACGTAAAGCGACAGCAACTGCGCGTTTTGCATTTTTTTGACCAATGATAAATTTATTAAGTTCTTGAACAATTTTTTTAGGAATCATTTCTGACATTTTTTTTCCTTTTTTTATGATTCTGAGTTGAGTTCTTTAATAGTAAAATTGTTATTTGTATAAATACATATTTTAGATGCAATTTTTAAAGATTTTTTTACAATCGTATATGCAGATAAATTAGTATTTTTAATTAATGCATATGCCGACGCTTGTGCATAGTTTCCTCCAGAACCTAAAGCAATAATATTATTTTCTGGTTCTATAACATCTCCAGTACCTGTAATGATTAATGAATTTTTTTTGTCTACAACTGCTAATAAAGCTTCGAGTTTTCTTAATATTCGATCCGTTCGCCAATCTTTTGCTAATTCTACTGCCGCTCTTTTTAATTGTCCTTGATATTTTGCTAATTTTTTTTCAAAAAGTTCAAATAATGTGAATGCATCTGAAGTACTTCCTGCAAAACCTGCTAAAACTTGATTTTTATACAATGAACGAATTTTTTTTACATTATGTTTCATAATAGTATGACCTAATGTAGCTTGTCCATCTCCTCCTAATACTACTTTGTTTAATGTTCTAACACTAAGAATAGTTGTCATATAATGGCTCTTTAAAAATTTTAAAAAAAAAATTGATATTTTAATATGATTATTATTAAATAATAGCAATAATTATAAAAATTTTTTTCTGATAATGTTGTATTTTATATATTTTAATTTATAATAAAAAGTGTACTTTTTTAAAAAAATGTTGTTTCAAATATATTTTTTAAATTTTTTTATAAATTGTTTTTGAAAAGTGATGAAATTTTTTTAAAAAAATTTTACAAAAAAATTTTAAAATATATTGTATATATAATTAAAATTTTATAAATAAAAAAAATATAAAAATTTTAATTTTTAATAATATATTATTGAGTTATCTTATGAAAAAAAATATTCATCCTTTTTATAAAAAAATTTTAGTAACTTGTTCATGTGGTTTTAAATTACATATTTTTTCAACAAAAACAGAAAATATTAATTTAGATATTTGTTCACAATGTCATCCTTTTTATACAGGAAAGCAAAGAACAATGAATACAGGTGGAAGAGTTCAAAAATTTCAAAAACGTTTTAGTTTATTTTAATAATATTATGAAATTTTTGTATAAATAATATTTTAAAAAACATGATTCTATAATACAAAAAATTTATAGAATTATGTCATTTTAATTATATTATATGAATGATATTTAATAAATATATAGTATTAGAAAATTAAATTTTTTTATAAAAAATAAAAAAAATTTAATATTGTTTTTTAAGGATATTTTTTATTTGAATGTTTTTTTAAAAAAATATTTAAAAATATTTTTAAAATTTTTAAAATATATAGCGAGAAACGAGATTTGAACTCGTGACCGCAACCTTGGCAAGGTTGTGCTCTACCAACTGAGCTATTCCCGCAACATTAATATTTAATATTATATAAATTATTTAATATTTTGCAAGTGTTATTTAAAAAAATGTTTTTTATAAGAACGAAATCTTTTTTTATAATAAAAATTTTTTAATATAATTTTAATAAAAATTTTTTTATTTTTTTTTTATGATAAAATAATATAAAATATTATAAAAAAAATAAAAATATTTAAATTTTTTATAAAATTCAATATTTTTATAAATTTTTTAATAACGAATTGTTTGAATGATGTTTAATCTCTTATGAAAATAAAACCAATTATTTTTTTTTTAATGGGACCTACTGCTATTGGTAAAAGTTTTTTATCTATACAATTAAAAAAAAAATTTTCAAATTTAGAAATTATTAGTGTAGATTCAAAATTAGTATATCGAGGTTTAGATATTGGAACTGATAAACCAAATTCTAAATTATTAAAAATTATTCCTCATCATTTAATAAACATCTGTAATCCTTCTGAAATTTATTCAGTAGCGCAATTTAGAAAAGATGCTTTAAAATCAATTCGACAAATTATATTACAAAATAAAGTACCTTTTTTAGTTGGTGGTACGATGTTATATTTTAAAATTTTACTAGAAGGATTATCTAAATTACCTGCTTCAAATATTAAGATACGTTCTTATATTTTTTATGTATTATGTCATGGAAAAATTGATTTATTATATCAACGTTTAAAAATATATGATCCAATTATGTGTCATAAAATTCACTTCCATGATACAAATCGTATTTTAAGAGTTTTAGAAGTATGTTATATAACAGGACAAAAATTTAGCGATTTAATAAAATCTAGAAAAAAATCTTTTCCATATAAAGTTTTTCAATTTGGTTTATTTCCTAGAAATAAAAAAGAATTATTTAAAAAAATTATAATGCGTTTTGAATATATGTTGAAAAATGGATTAGAACGAGAAGTAAAAAATTTATTTTTAAAAAAAAATTTAAATCTTTCTTTACCTTCTATTAATAGTATTGGTTATAAGCAGATGTGGTTGTATTTACAAAAAAAAATTACGTATCAGAAAATGTACGATAGTACTATTCAATCTACAAAAAAATTAGTAAAACATCAATTAACTTGGTTAAAAAAATGGAAAAATTTAATTTCTATACAAGTAAATACTTTAGAACAAACAAAAAATTTTTTAAATATTTTATTTAAAAAATATTTGTAAAAAATGTTAATATAAAAATTTTCTAAAAAATAATATATAGATTTTAAATTTTTCAATTATTATTTATTTTAATATTAAAATATTTTTTATAAAAAATATTTTTATGATTTAAAAATTTTTTATAAAAATAAATAGTTAATTTTTATATAATTTTTTTTAAAAAAAATTTTATAATAAAGAATAGAATTGATATTTATAAAAAATTATAAATTATATTTTACTAAAAATTTTGAATAAGAGAAAAATTTATGCGGCATTATGAAATAGTTTTAATAATTAATCCTGAAAAAAGTGAGAAAATAACACAGATTATAGAATTTTATAAAAATTTTATTATAAAAAAAAATGGAAAAATACACCGTTTTGAAGATTGGGGTCGTCGTTCTTTAGCTTATCCAATTAAAAAATATCAAAAAGCTCATTATTTGTTATTTAATATTGAATTAAAAATATTAAAAATAAAAGAATTAGAAGAACATTTTAAGTTTAATGAAAACATTTTAAGAAATTTTATTTTAGTAGTTAAAAAAAGTATTACAGAAATGTCTCATATGTTAAAAAATCAAGAAGAAATAAAAAAACGTGTAAAAAATCCAATATAAAATTTTAATTGTAAAAAATTACATAATTTTTTTATGTAACTGAGAAATTTAAAAATATATTTATTTATATAATTTTTATACAGGAAAAAAAATATGATACGTTATTTTCGTCGACGTAAATTTTGCCGATTTACTACTGAAGGTATTAAAGAGATAGATTATAAAGATTTAAATATATTAAAAAATTATATTACTGAAAGCGGAAAAATTGTTCCTAGTCGTATTACTGGTACAAAAGCTAAATTTCAAAGACAATTATCAAGAGCTATTAAACGTGCTCGTTATTT
Source organism: Buchnera aphidicola (Tuberolachnus salignus) (assembly GCF_900016785.1). Lineage (NCBI taxonomy): Bacteria > Pseudomonadati > Pseudomonadota > Gammaproteobacteria > Enterobacterales > Erwiniaceae > Buchnera > Buchnera aphidicola. The sequence continues at coordinate 399,243 of NZ_LN890285.1, read as the reverse complement.
AGCATTAATTCCATATACTGATCAACATCAATAATTTTTTTAATATTTTAAAAATTTAATATTTTATAAGGATTTTTTTATATGAAAATTATTTTAATTAATTCAATTAAAAATTTAGGAAAATCTGGTCAATTAAAGACTGTAAAAAATGGATATGCAAGAAATTATTTATTTCCAAAAGAATTAGCTATTTTAGCAACTCCAGAAAATATTTTAAAAATGAAAAAACAAAAAATAATATATGAAAAGAAAAAATTATTTTTTATTTCAGAAGCTAAAAGAAAAATTAAAGAAATTAAAAAATTAGGAACTATTATTATTTTTGTAAAATCTAATACTCAAAAAAAAATTTTTGGTTCTGTAAATGCATCACAAATTTCTAAAAAAATTACACAATTAGGTATTGTAGTGAAAAAAAATGAAATTAAATTAAATGATGGTTTATTAAGATATTTAGGAGATCATTTTGTGACTTATGAACCTTATAAAAATATTAATATAAATATCAAAATTTCTATTTTATGTAAAAAATAATGTTTTTATATATTAAAAAAAATTTTTTGGCCCCTGCTGGAATTGAACCAGCGACCTAACGATTATGAGTCGCTTGCTCTAACCTCTGAGCTAAGGGGCCTGAATATTAAAAAATTATAATTTAATTTTTTTAATTATGCAAGTGTTTTATAAAACAAAATGTATAAAGAAGAAAAAATTTTTTTAAAAAAAATAAGATTGCATATTTAAAAAAAATATTATATAATTTTTGAAATTGTAAAATTTTTCCTCTGTAGTTCAGTTGGTAGAACGGCGGACTGTTAATCCGTATGTCACTGGTTCGAGCCCAGTCGGGGGAGATAAATTTTTTATTTTTTTAATTATTAAAGTGTTTCAGATATGTTATTTAAAAAATTTATTATTTATGATTATGAGACATATGGATTAAATGTTTCATTAGATAAAGTTTCTCAGTTTGCCTGTCTTGAAATTGATAGTAATTTTAATATAATAAAATCTCCAATATCAATTTTTTGTTATCCTCCATTAGATTATATTCCTGATGTTTTTTCTATTTTTATTACTAAAATTTTGCCACAATATGCATATTTTTATGGAGTTAATGAATATTTTTTAGCAAAAATTATTTATAAAATTTTTACTCAAAAAAATATTTGTATTTTAGGATATAATAATATTTCTTTTGATAATTTAATTACTAGAAATATTTTTTATAGAAATTTTTTAGATCCTTATGAATGGGAATGGAAGCATGGTAATTCAGTTGGTGATATATTACAAATTTTAAGAACTTTTTATATTTTAGAACCTAGTTGTTTATTATGGCCTCGAAATATTTTAGGAAATATAAGTTTTCGATTATCGGATATTACGCAGTTAAATAAAATTCCTCATCTTTCTGTTCATAATGCGTTATCAGATGTTTTAGCTACTTTTTCTATTTTTAAAATTTTAAATTCTCATAATCAATATTTACTACATTCAATTTTAAATTTATATAACAAAAAAAAATTATGGAATTTTTTTTTAAAAAATAAAAATAAACCTTTTTTTTATATTTCTAATGTATTCGGATCTCAAAATAATAACATTGGGGTTGTATGTTTTTTAATGATTCATCCTTTAAACAAAAATATAATTTTAGTATATAATTTGCAATATAATCCGCAATATTTATTTATTTTTTTAAAACAGTATTTACATACAAAAGAGGTTTTTAAAAATTTATTTAAATTAGGAGTTTTTAGTATTTCTTTAAATAAAAAACCTATTGTTTTATCATATAAAAAAATTACAACATCAAATTGTATTCGATTAAAATTAAATTATTTATTATTTCAAAAAAATTTTTTTATTTTAAAAAAAAAAAATATTATTTTAATTTTAAAAAAAATTTTTACTCAAAAAATTATTTTTAAAAATTTTAAAAATGTTGACTTAAAACTTTATGATAATTTTTTTAATTCTTTTGATAAAAAAATTTTGGAAAATTTTTTTAAAATATGTAGTTATCAAATTCCTGGTGAAAAATTCAATAAAAAATTTCAAGATTCAAGGTTATCTGAATTATTTTTTAGAATGCGCGCAAGAAATTTTTCAAATACATTACTTGAAGTTGAAAAAAATAAATGGAGGAAACATTGTCAATTTTTTTTAAAAGATTTTGATTTTTTAAAATTTTTTAATAATATAGAAATGTTAGAAATAAAATATAAAAATAATCCTCAAAAATATAAATTGATTAAAAAAATTTTATTTTATGTTCAAAAGAAAATTTTTTTAATACAAAATTTATAATTTTTTTAAATAGTATAATTATTCAATATTTTTTATGTTTTTTTCCAAAAAAAATTTTTCATATGTTTTTCCAAATATTTTCGATCTTTTAAAGAACACATATTTAGTTTTTTTTCATTAATAATTTTTGTTTGTTTGTTTAACCATTGTTGCCAAGCTATTTGAGAAATTTCATTATAAATTTTTTGACCTAATAAACCGGGATAACATTGAAAATTTAATCCTTCGGAATATTTTTTTAAAAAAGTACAAAAAATTATTCGTTTTTTAACATGATTCATTTTTTATGCAACTTAAAATTTTTTTAATAGGAGTTGGTAATCCAATTTTTTGAGGATTTTTTAGATTAAACCAAAGAGAATTTTTTAAATATTTTTTTTTTATTATTTTTTTTGTAGAAATTTTTATAAAATGCGGGCATAATAAAAATTTTATATGACTAAAAAAATGAAAAAAAGGTAATATTTTTTTTTTTTTATAAAAAATGAGATTATTTTTTTTTTGGAAGGTATTTAAAAAAAATTTAATCATTGGAAAGCAAAATAAATTTGGCCAAAAATTTTTTTTATTTTGTTGTATTAATAAAATTAAAGATTGATATTTGATAATTAATAAAATTAAATTAATTTTTTTTTTAGGTTTTTGAAAATTAATTGAAAAAATATTTTTTTTTTTTTTATAAAAAATACATATTTTTTTTAAAGGACATTTATAACATAGTGGTTTTTTAATTTTACATATTAAAGAACCTAAATCCATTAATGCTTGATTAAATTTTCCAGGATGATGTAATGGAAGTAAATTAGTAATTAATGACCATAATTTTTTTTCTAAAAAATATATAGTTTTAATATTTTGAATATTATAAAATCTAATTAAAATACGTTTTACATTACCATCTAAAATTGGATAACAAAAATTATATGAAAGAGATAAAATTGCACCTGCAGTAGATTTTCCAATTCCTGGTAACAATAATAATTTTTGTATATTTGAAGGAAATTTTTGATTATATTTTTTTACAATAATTTGAGATGTTTGATATAAATAATGTGCTCGTTTATAATATCCTAACCCACTCCATAGATATAAAATATCATTTAAAGAGGCCTTTGCTAATTGATGAATATTTTTAAATTTTTGAATAAAACGTTTAAAAAAAGGAATGACAGTTGTCACTGATGTTTGTTGTAACATAATTTCAGATAACCAAATATAATAAATATTATTTTTTTTTTGCCAAGGTAAATTTTTTCGACCATGTTTATGATACCAATTAAGTAACATTTGTGAAAAATTCATAACATTTGATGTAGATCCTAATATATATAAATGTTTTTTTTTAAAAAATATAAAAATTGATTTTATATAGTATACTATATTTTTTAAAAAAAATTTTTATATTTTTTAAAAATTTTTTAAACTTTTAAGAGTGTTTAATATGTTGAGTTGTGATGATATATTTGATTTTAAAAAAAAAATAACTTTTCAAACAATAAAAAGTTTTGTTTGTCGTAATCGTTCTTTAAAACGATTTCCAATTCAAAAATTTCAATTTTTATGGAAAAAAAATGGTATTAATTTTCAAAAAAAAAACATTAATTTTACAACAATTTTTTCTAATGATTTACCTATTATTTTAAATATTGGTTTTGGAAATGGTAAAGATTTTTGTCAAATGTCTGCTAAAAATACAAATAATAATTTTTTAGGAATTGAAGTATATCGTACTAGTATTTTTTCTTGTTTAAAATATTTACAAAATAAATCTCTTGATAACATGCGACTAGTTTTTCATGATGTATATGATGTTATAAAATATATGCTACCGAATTCTTCAATTTTTATAGTACAAATTTTTTTTCCTGATCCTTGGCCTAAAATTCGACATCATAAAAGACGTTTAATTCAAGAAAATTTTCTTAAAATTATTTTTAATAAAATTATTGTATTTGGTTATATACATATTAAAACTGATAGTTTTTCATATTCACAACATATTCAGTATCTTTTTTTACAACAAAAAAATTTTTTTTCTGCATGTTTAAAAGATAAAATTTTATTATCTTCCTTTTGCATTAAAAAAACAAAATTTGAAAAAAAAAGTATAAAATTAGGACATCAAACTTTTGAACATATTTATCAAATTATTAAATAAAAAAATATATTATAGATAAAAAAATATTATATAAAAAGTTCTAATAAATGATTTAAATTTTTTTGACCATATTTTGTTAATATAATTTTTTTTTTACATAAAATTAAATAATTTAATTTATATGCTTTTTTTAAGATTGGTTTAATAAATTTTATAGAATGATGTGTCATAATTTGAAAATTTTTATAAGAAATTTTTTTAAGTAAAAAAAATTTATTTAAAAAAAATTCAAAAGGTATTTCGTTTTTTTTAACATATATTTTTTTTTTTATATATTTTCCTGATTGATATAAAGAAATTTTTTTATTTTTTATGATACGTAAAATATTAAATTTTTTTAAAGTAATTTTGCTGTGAGCTTGACATCCTAAACCGATAAAATCTCCAAAATTCCAATAATTTAAATTATGCTGACATTGAGATTTTTTTTTTGAATAAGAAAATTTTTCATATTGAGAATATCCAAATCTTTTTAATATTTTACATCCTAAAAATAACATTTTTGAGATATCAAATGTAATTGATAAATTTAATTGAGAAATTATTTTTTTTTCTTTTTTATTCGGAATATAAGGAGCCCATGTAATATGTTGAGGGTGAAATATTAAAATTTTTTTTAATTCAGACAATATATCAGAAAGAGTTTGTTCAGGATATCCATAATATAAATCAATATTAATATTAATTTTTTTATTATACATTTTTTGAAATAGAAATTTTATTTTTTTTTGAGAAAAAGTTGGAATATTTAATAATTTTAAAATTTTTTTGTTTAAAGTCCCTAATTTTATAGATATTCGATTAATACCTAATTTTAAATATTCAAAAATTTTTTTTAAATATAATTTTTGTGGAAAAATTTCTAAAGTAATCTCTATGTTTTTTTTAAATTTAAATTTTTTTAAATTTTTTAATATTTGAAATAAATAATATGGATTAATTAAGAAAAAAATTTTTGTACTAATAAAAATAGAATAAATAGTACGATGAAATAATAAAAAAGAACATTTTTTAAAATCTTGAATAATAGATTCTATATATATATTTTTTTTAAAATTTTTTTTTTTAGAAAAATTTTCAAAATATTTTTTTGGAATATTAATATAAATACTTATATTAGGTTTTATGTATGATTGAGAAAATAATGACATCGTTTTTAGAGTATTTTACGTAAAAAGAAACATAAAAAAATTTTATAAAAAAGATAAAAGAAATTTTTTATATAATATTATATTTTTAAATGTTATTAATATTTTTTTTAAATATTTCTAACCATCCTTCTAAAATTAACACAGCTGACATAGAATGAATATTTTTTTTTTTTAATTCTTTAAATCCTCCTTTTTGAAATAAAATAGATTTTGCAATTTTAGTTGTTAAATATTCATTATGAAGTTTAACAGGAATTTTATATTTTTTTTCTAAATTTAATTTAAAAATTTCAATTTTTTTTGCGATTTTTTGTTTTTTTCCTTTATTGTCAATTGGATAACCTAAAATAAGATATTTTGGTAACCAAGTAAATAATATATTTTGAATTTTTTTCCATTGTATTTTTTTTTTAAAATTGTATAAACTTGGTAAAGGAGTTGCATAAGACAATAAGGTATCAGAAATTGCTAAACCTATATTTTTTACACCATAATCAAATGCTAAAATTATCATATTTTTCCTTATATATTTTATACTGATTACTTTTTTATAAATTTTTTTTATGATGTTCAGGATTTGCATAATTATCAAATCTTGACCATTGACCGTTAAATGTTAGTTTAATAGTTCCAATAGGACCATTTCTTTGTTTTCCGATAATAATTTCTGCTATACCTTTTAATTCGCTATTTTCATTATATAATTCATCTCGATATATAAACATAATTAAATCCGCATCTTGTTCTAAAGATCCTGATTCTCTTAAATCAGAATTTACTGGTTTTTTATCTGCTCTTTGTTCTAACGATCTATTTAATTGTGATAATGCTATAATAGGAATATTTAGTTCTTTTGCTAAAGCTTTTAAAGTTCTAGAAATTTCTGCTATTTCTAAAGTACGATTACCAAATAAAGTAGGAATTTTAATTAATTGTAAATAATCAATCATAATTAAAGTTAATCCATTATTTTCACGATATAGACGACGTGTTCTTGATCTTAATTCATTTGGAGTTAAATTAGATGAGTCATCAATATAAATATTTTTTTTTTTTAATAAAACATTAATTGTACCAGAAATTCGACTCCATTCTTCATCTGTTAATTGTCCAGATCTGATTTTTGATTGATCAACTCGAGATAAAGAAGCTAACATTCGAATCATAATTTGTTCACTTGGCATCTCTAAACTAAAAATTAAAATTGGTTTTTCATATATCATTGCTGCATTTTCACATAAATTCATCGCTAATGAAGTTTTTCCCATTGATGGACGAGCTGCTAAAATAATTAAATCTGATTTTTGTAAACCTGCTGTTTTTTTGTTTAAATCATGATATCCAGTATTAATTCCAGTAATACCTTGATGTGGTTTTTGAAATAATTTTTCAATATTTGAAATTGTGTTTTCTAAAATTTTTTGAATGTTTTGAGGGCCATATTTTTTTTTAATTCGTTTTTCAGAGATTTGAAAAATACTAGATTCCGCATAATCTAATAATTCTGAACTATTACGTCCTTTAGAATGATATCCAAAATCTGCAATATTATTTGCAACAGAAATAATTTCTCTCATAATTGAACGTTCTTTAACAATTTTAGCATAATTAACAATATTCGCAACACTTGGAGTATTTTTAGAAATTTCAGCTAAATAAGAAAATCTTCCAATTTTTTCTAATATATTTTTTTGATTTAAAGATTCTGATAATGTGATTAAATCAATTGGATTTCCTTTTTCTATTAAATTATTCATTTCTAAAAAAATTAATTGATGTTTTTTACTAAAAAAATCTTCTTTCTGAATGTATTCAATAATTATATCCCATTTGTTGTTGTCTAACATTAATCCGCCTAACACCGATTGTTCAGCTTCTAATGAATAGGGAGAAATGTTTAATAATTTTAATTTATTTATTTTTTCAATCATAATAGTAAGAAAATATTCCTATATAAATTATAATAAAATAAATTTTTTATAAAAAATAATGTTTTTTATAAAAAATTTTTTAATATTTTTGTAAAGAGTTTATAATATGAGAAGGAAAAATTTTTAGAGAATGATGTAATAATTTTTTTAAATTTTTAGTGTATTTTATTTTTTCACATATATATTTTTTCCAATTTTTAGAATTATAAATTCCATTAAAAATGTTTAAAAAATGTTTAATAATATTAATTGGTGCAATTCCATATTTTCTTTGTTGTTCTGTATATTCCATCATTTTATTTAATATTTTTAATATATTATAGTTTTTTTTATTTTGGAAGAAAATATGATCAACTTGTGTTAATAATAATGGATTTTTATAAATTTCTCGTCCTATCATAATTCCATTTAATTTTTTTAAATGTAATTTAGATTCGCGTAAATTTTTGAGACCTCCATTTAAAACAATGATTAAATGCGGAAAATATTTTTTAATTTTATATACATATAAATAATTTAATGGCGGTATTGTTCTGTTTTTTCGAGTGCTTAATAATGTTAAATCAGCATTACGCGCATGAATAATAAATCGAATACAATATTTTTTTTGGGAGACTATTTCAATAAAATTTTTTAAAAATTCAAAATTTTCTTTTTTAGTTATTCCTAAGCGAATTTTGATACTTATAGGAATTGAAACGGTATGATAGATATTTTTTATAATTTCAAAGACTAATTTTGGTTTTTTCATTAAAAAAATACCAAAATTTCCTTTTTTTGCATTTTTTGAAGGACATCCTAAATTAATATTAATTTCTTGAAAACCTATTTTTTCTGCCCATTGGGAACAAATTAAAAAATCATATACATTATTTCCCGCAAGTTGTAATGCAGTCGGAGGATAAATTTGAATATTTTTATTTTTAAATTTATAAATTATTTGATTAGTTGTTAACATTTCAGTATATAATAAAGTTTTTTTTGTTAATTGTCGATAAAAAAAATGACAATGTAAATCTGTATATTTTACCATAGGTGCTACTGAGAATTTATATGGATATTTTATTTTTTGAAAATGCATAATGTTTATCCTAAAAAATAATAAAAATATTTTTAATAGTATGATAAATAAAATTTTAAATTTTTTATATTTTTAAAATTTTTTTATATTAATAAATATTTTTTATAGTATTATAACTTAATTTTTAGATATATATGCTGTTTTTTTTATGATATAATTTAAATATAATTTTTTATATTTTTAAAAGAGGTAAACAATTTATTTATGGCAAGTCGTGGAATTAATAAAGTAATTTTAATTGGAAATTTAGGACAAGATCCTGAAATTAGATATATGCCTAATGGAGGCGCTGTGTTAAATATGACTTTAGCAACTTCAGATACTTGGAAAGATAAAAAGACTGGAGAAGCTAAAGAAAAAACAGAATGGCATCGGCTTGTAGTATTTGGTAAATTAGCAGAAATTGCGGCACAATATTTACATAAAGGATCGCAAATTTATATTGAAGGATCTTTGCAAACTCGTAAATGGCAAGATCAAAATGGAATTGATCGTTATATTACAGAAGTAATTGTTAATATTACCGGAACTATGCAAATGTTAGGAAATAGAAATTCTAATCAAAATATTTCTCGAGATTCTTTAGGTACAAAATATTCTTCTTCAATTTCAGAAAAAAAAAATAAAATTCAAGATGAAAATTATTCTTTAAAAAATTCAGATGAAGAATTAAAAAAACAAGACAATTTAATTAATTCAACTACTAAATTAGATTTTGAAGATGAAATTCCTTTTTAATAAATATAAAAAAATAAAATATAATTTTTACTATATTTTAAAAATTTTATATATTTTTTAAAAAAATTTAATATTATAAATAATATCATTTATAATATTTAGAAATAACTTTGGATGTGTAATAAATGGTACATGAGCAGCTTGTTTAATAATATAAAATTTTCCATTATACAAAATATTTTTTAATTTTTTTTCTATTTTTATTGGAATTAAAAGATCTAATTTTCCATATATTCGAAAAATTGGAATTTTTAAATTTATTATTTTTTTTCGATTGTCAATTTTTTTTAACCATTGAAAACCTTGTAAAATTGCGTCAGAAGTAGGTAATTTTGTAAAAAAATTTTGAAAAATTTTTTTTTGAGTAAAGAAGGAATTTTTTTTTAAAGAGATATGTATATTATAAAATTCTAATAAAAAATTTTGATAAGAATTTAACATATTATTTTTTATTGATATTAATGTTTTTTTTTTAATTCCTGGCCATTTATTTTTTTTTAGAAAAAATGGAGAAGAAGCAATTAAAATAACTGCATAAGTACGATTTGGAAAATAATAACCTATATATGTAGCTAATAATCCACCAAGAGACCAACCGATCCAGATAACTTTATGAGGTAAAATTGATAATAAAAAATTTGATATGTTTGTAAAATTCATTAAATGAATATTTGAATTATTACCATATCCAGGAAAATCAAAAACATAAATAGTAAATTTTTTTAATAAAAAAGGAAAAATAGAATACCAAATATTAGAATTGAATCCCCATCCATGAAATAAAACTATTGGGATTTTTCCAATACCATATACAGACCATAAAATTTTTTTCATAAAAAATCAATCATTATAAAATTAAAAAAGATATCATATTTTAACATTTAAAATATAAAAAATATATTTTTAAATTGAATATAATATTATAAAGATTTTCATAGAAAAATAGTTTTATATATTAATCATTTTTTTTACGGATAAGAATAATTTTATTATGATTAAATGTTCAGAGTTAGCTCAATTACATTTTGTTCAATTGTTAAAAAAACAACCTAAAAAAACTTTTATTAGAATATTAATAAATTTTCCAGGTACTGCACATGCTACTTGTAATTTATTATTTTGTCATTTTGATGAAATTGATTTTTCAATAGATAAAGAAATTCAATTTTCTGGTTTTAATATATATGTAAAAAAAATTTTTCTTCCATATTTGAAAGATTCTATTATTAATTTAGTTAATCATACCACTGAAACACAAATTGTTTTAAAAGCTCCATTTATTAAAAAAAAACTTTGTATAAAAAAAACAGCTTCTTTATTTGAACGTGTAGAACATTTTTTTTTGACAGTTATTAATCCAATGTTATTACAACATAATGGTTATGTAAAAATATTACAAATTGATGCACAAGGAAAAATTTTTGTAAAATTTAAAGGGGGATGTAATGGATGTTCAATGATCAATGTTACATTAAAACAAAATATTGAAAAATTAGTATTAAATAAATTTCCACATTTAACAGGAATACATGATATAACTAAACATTTTCGAAATTCAAATTCATATTATTAATTAATTTTTACAGAATTAAATAATAATAATATATTTTTTATATAATAAAAAATTATGGCGGTGAGAAAGGGATTCGAACCCTTGATACATGATAAATGTATACATGCTTTCCAAGCATGCTCTTTCAACCTCTCAGACATCTCACCAAATTTAAGAAATATTTTTTATTTGAATTTTATAAAGTTAATAGTTATAATAATAAAAATTTTATATAGGTCAAGTTTTTTTATATATTTTTTATATTTCATATTATAATATTTATAATATAAATAAAATTTAAACATGTATTTTTAAATTTTTTTTAAATATTATTAATATATTTAATTTTTTTTAAATATATTTTATTTTTTTTGGTGACATAATTTTATGGTTGAAAAACAGAATATTTTTTTAATTGGTCCGATGGGTGCAGGAAAAAGTACTATTGGACGTCAATTAGCAAAATTTTTACATATGAAATTTTATGATTCTGATTTAGAAATTGAAAAACGAACAGGAGCAGATATTTCGTGGGTATTTGATGTTGAAGGAGAAAAAGGTTTTCGATTACGTGAAGAAAAAATTTTAAATGAATTGACTCAAAAAAAAAATATTGTTTTAGCTACAGGTGGAGGATCTATTTTATCAGAATGTGCTCAAAAATATTTTATAACACGTGGTATTGTAATTTATTTAAAAACAACTATTGAAAATCAATTAATTCGTATTCCTTCAGATAAAAAAAGACCTTTATTAAATACAAAAAAAACACAAAAAGATAAAAAAAAAATTTTAGAAAATTTAGCTTATGTACGAAATCCGATATATAAAAATATATCTGATATTATTGTTGATACGACTTCAAAAAATCCTAAAATTTTAGTTGTTCAGATTTTTAAAATTTTAAAAAATTTTCAAAAATAAAAAATTTAAAAATTTCCTTGAGTATTACTTATGTTAAAAAATACAATTTATGTTGATTTAAAAAAGCGTAGTTATTATATTTATATTGGTAAAAATTTTTTAAAAACAAGAGAAATAAAAAATTTATTTAGTATAAATACAAAACATATTCTTATTATGGATCAAGTGGTTCAAAAATTATTATCAAAAGAATTTTTTTCTGATTTTCCAATTTTTAAAAAAAAAACAAATGTTATTGTTTTAAAAGAAGGAGAAAATTATAAAAATTTACATACTGTAGAAAAAATTATTTCTATTTTATTAAAAAAAAAATGTAATCGGGATACTACTTTAATTGCTTTAGGAGGTGGAGTTATAGGAGATATAACAGGTTTTGTAGCTTCTATTTACCAACGTGGAATTTCATTTATACAAATACCTACTACGTTGTTGGCTCAAGTTGATTCTTCTATAGGAGGAAAAACAGGTGTAAATCATATTTTAGGAAAAAATATGATTGGTTCTTTTTGGCAACCATTAGGAGTTTTTATTAATCTTGAATTTTTAAAATATTTACCTAAAAAACAAATCTTATCAGGTATTTCTGAAATTATTAAATATTCTATTATTTTTGATAAGAAATTTTTTATATGGTTAGAAAAAAATATTTTTTCTCTTTTAAATTTAGAAGAAAAAGCATTACAGTATTGTATATATAAATGTTGTTGTTTCAAAACTAAAATAATTGAATCAGATGAAATGGAAAATTCTCAACGAGCTTTATTAAATTTGGGTCATAGTTTTGCGCATGTAATTGAAACATTTATGGGTTATGGTTCTTGGTTACATGGATATGCAGTTTCTGCTGGTATTATATATTCTGCATATGTTTCTTATATTTTAAATTTTTTATCAAAAGATATTTTATTTCGAATTATTTCTATTTTTAAAAAAATTAAATTACCATTAAGAGGTCCAAATAATTTAAATGCGTTAAAATATGTAGAATTATTAAAATATGATAAAAAAAATTCTCACGGAAATATTTGTTTAATTTTACCGCATAATTTAGAAAATGTGAAAATTCATAAATCAATTGATTCAAAAATTATTATTCAAGCTATTGAAAAATCTCATAAAAACAATTTTTAAATATATTTTTATTTAATTTTGAAAGAATTTTAGGTTAAATAATGTATGAAAAAAATATTGCTTGCTCCATCTATTCTTTCTGCAAATTTTTGTAAATTAGGAAAAGAAGTACGACAAGTATTACAATTTGGAGCTGATATTATTCATTTTGATGTTATGGATAATCATTACGTTCCTAATATTACGTTTGGTCCTTTAGTATTAGAATCTCTACGTAATAATAATATCGTACATCCTATTGAAGTACATTTAATGGTACATCCAGTTACAAAAATATTAATTAAAAATTTTATTGATGTTGGTGCGACAACTATTATAGTGCATCCTGAAACAACATATGATTTGAATAATATAATAAATTTTATTAAAAGTTTTGGATGTAAAGTTGGGCTTGCATTAAGTCCGAATATTGAAATAAATTATTTATATCCCTTTTTAGATATAATTGATATAGTTTTAGTAATGTCTGTTATGCCAGGTTTTGGAGGCCAAAAATTTTTATTAGAAATTTTTCAGAAAATTTCTTGTATTAGAAAATTATTAAATGAACAAAAAAATACTATTTTGTTAGAAGTTGATGGAGGAGTAACACTACAAAATGTTAAAAAAATTGTTACAGTTGGTGCAGATATAGTAGTATTAGGTACTTCTCTTTTTGGTACAAATGATTATCAAAAAACTTTGAAAAATTTTAAAAAAATTTTATTTATATAAGAAATTAATTTTTTTATATAATATTATCTCTTTTAAAAAAATTTTAGGATTTTTTATGAATAATTTTGCAGAGAATATAATTTTTACTGGAATTCAACCATCTGGAAGATTAACATTAGGTAATTATTTAGGGACTATGAAATATTGGAAAAATTTTCAGAAATCTTCTAAATGTTATTTTTGTATTGCTGATTTACATGTTTTAACAACGTCTTTAAAAGATAGAACATATTTTTTAAAAAGAACAATTTTGGATACTTTATCTTGGTATTTAGCTTGTGGTATTGATTATAAAAAAAATATTATTTTTGTTCAATCACATGTTCCTGCGCATAGTCAATTGTATTGGATATTGAATTGTATTAGTTATTATGGTGAATTATCGCGTATGACGCAATTTAAAAATCAAGTATTTTTTAAAAAAAAAAATATTAATTTAGGTTTATTTGGTTATCCGGTATTGATGGCTTCTGATATTTTATTATATCAATCAAATCTTATATTAGTAGGACAAGATCAAAAACAACATTTAGAATTTACTCAAAAAATAGCAAAACGTTTAAATTCAATATATGGAAATATTTTTATTATTCCACAAATATTTATTCCAATTTTTGGAAAAAAAATTATGGGATTACAAAATCCTTTAAAAAAAATGTCTAAAACTGATAAAAATCAAAAAAATGTAATTTTTTTAGAAGATCCAGTAAAAATTTCTATTTCAAAAATACAATTATCTATAACTGATTCAGACAATCCTCCTCGTATTGTATATGATCCTCAAAAAAAACCAGGTATTTCGAATTTATTAATTATTGGTTCTTTATTAAGCGACCAAAAAATTGAAATTTTAGAAAAAAAATTTTTGAATAAAACTTATCAACAATTTAAAGATTGGGTGTCTATTGTTTTAAAAAATTTTTTAAAAAAAATACAAAATTTATATTTATATTATCGGAAAGATGAATTAAAATTATATCAAATTTTAAAAAATGGTTCAAAAATTGCTAATAATAATGCTCAAAATTTTTTGCATAAAATTCAAAAAAAAATGAATATATAAAATTTTAAAAAATATAAAATTTTTATAAACATTATTAATATTAAGAAAAAGGAAAATAAAAATGTTTTATTTTTTAAAAATTTTAAGTAGTTTATATCTTATATTAAGTATAAATTCTTTTGCATATGCATCTTCTATGCCTCTTATAAAAAAAAATAATTTTGTTAAAAGTACTTTTGAACAAGCAATTATTACTAATGAAGATAAAATGTTATATTCAGTAGGTGTTTCATTCGGAAAAATGATTTTAGATTTTGTAAATAATTCTACAAATAAAAATATTATTCATGATCCTATGTTATTATATGTTGGATTATGGGATGCTCTTTCTAAAACAACAAAATTACCAAAAACTGAAATTAATAAATATTTACATGTTTTTTCTGATCGTGTTAGTCAAACAAATAAAGAGTTAGAAAATTTATTATTCAATAAAATTTCAAAATTAGATAGTGAATTTTTAGAAAAATTTTCTCAAGAAGAAGATGTTGAAAAAAGTTCTTTAGGAACTTTATATAAAATAAAAAATTTAGGTACTGGAGAATATGTACAAGATGATTCTACGATCTTAGTTCATTATAAAGGATCTTTAGTTGATGGAACAGAATTTGATAATTCATATAAAACAGGTGTTCCAATTAAATTTATTTTAAATCAAACGATTCCGACTTGGAGAGAAAGCTTAAAATTATTAAAAAAAGGTGGAAAAATTTTATTAGTAATACCATCTGATATAACTCAAAAAATGTCTAAAATTCCTGGTATTCCACATTCTTCAACTTTAATTTTTGAAATTGAAGTTTTAGATATTTTGTAATTTTTTAAATAATTATTTTTTATAAATTTTTGAATATAAAAATTATATATAATTTTTACAAAAATATGATATTAAAATTGATATGAAATATATTTTAACTGTTTCTGGCCCTCCATATGGTACTCAAAACTCTAATTCTGCATTATTATTTGCTCGTGCATTAATCTTGAAGAAACATCAATTAAAAAGTATTTTTTTTTATTCATTAGGAGTATACAATGCTAATAGTATGATTTATCCCTCACAAGATGAATTTAATATTATAAAAAGTTTTATAAAATTATCTTTTTTACATCAAATAAAATTATATATTTGTATGAATTCTGCATATCAAAAAGGAATTCTTTCTAAGGAAATGGCATTAAAATTAGGTTTTTTGGATGGTAATTTGTCTAAAAATTTTCAATTAACTGGATTGAGTACATTAGCTGTTCAAATATATAAATGTGATCGTTTTATACAATTTTAACTATAATAATATAAAGTTATAAATGATATGAAAAAATCAATAGCATTTTTTTTTTCAAAAGGACCATATGGAAATAGTATAACAAAAGAAGGTTTAGATATATTATTATCTTTATCTTTAACTATGAAAAAAATTAGTATTTTTTTTATAGAAGATGGTATTTTCCAATTATTAAAATCTCAAAAACCAGAACATGTTTTATTGAAAAATTATGTTTCTGCTTTTAAAATTTTACCTTTATATGGTGTTTGTGATTTTTTTTTTTGTTTAAAATCAGCTTATGAACGTGGTTTTTATAATGATAAAGATTTTATTGTAAAAGGAATTTTTTTAAAACAAAAAAAAATAAATAAAAAAATTCGTAAATTTGACATTATTTTTAAATGGTAACTATATGTTACATATTTTGTTTAATTCTCCATATCAAATATCTTTAAATTCTTTAAAAATTTTTAGTCAATCATCAGATGAAATTATTTGTTTACAAGATGGAGTCATTTTAGGAATTAAAAAAAAAATTTTAGATATTAATTTTTTAGATTTTTTTCATAAAGTATATTGTTTAGAAGAAGATTTAAAAGCAAGAGGATTGTTTAAGTTTGTTATACGAAAAGTTTGCATTATAAATTTTTTGGGATTTGTAAAATTAACAGAAAAACATAAAATTAATATGACATGGTGAATAAAAAAGTTTTATTTGATTTTTTTAGGTATTTTTTATAAAAAAAATTATATTTTTAAAAAATCTTAAATTTTTAATAATTTTTATAAAGGCATAAATAATGGCCACAATTAATCAATTAGTACGAAAATCTAGAAAACGTAAATTAACAAAAAGCAATGTTCCAGCATTATCTCGATGTCCCCAAAAACGTGGAGTTTGTATTAGAGTATATACAACTACACCTAAAAAACCTAATTCTGCATTACGAAAAGTATGTCGAGTTCGTTTAACTAATGGATTAGAAGTAACTGCTTATATTGGAGGAGAAGGTCATAATTTACAAGAACATTCTGTTATTTTAATTCGAGGTGGTCGTGTAAAAGATTTACCTGGTGTTAGATATCATATTGTCAGAGGTTCTTTAGATTGTGCAGGTGTTAAAGATCGAAAAAATGGTCGATCAAAATATGGCGTTAAAAAACCAAAAATTTAATTTTTTAGGAGTAAAATAAAATGCCTCGTCGTCGTATTGTTGGAAATAGAAAAATTTTGTTTGATCCTAAATTTGAATCAGAATTATTAGCAAAATTTATTAATATTTTAATGATAGATGGAAAAAAATCTATTGCTGAAAATATTGTATATTCTGCTTTAAAAATTGTTGCTAAAAAAATGCGAAAAAAAGAATTAGAAATATTTGAGTTAGCATTAGAAAATGTAAAACCATCTGTAGAAGTAAAATCACGTAGAGTTGGAGGATCTACATATCAGGTGCCAGTAGAAGTTAGACCAACGCGAAGAAATACATTAGCAATGCGATGGATTATTTTGTCTGCGCGTAAAAGAAATGATAAATCTATGTTTTTAAGATTAACGAATGAATTGTTAGATGCTATTGGAAATAAAGGTGCAGCAGTTAAAAAAAAAGAAGAAGTACACAAAATGGCAGAAGCAAATAAAGCATTTGCTCATTATCGATGGTAAAAATTTTTTTAAAAAAAATTAATGAAGTTTTATTATTCTTTCAAGGAATTTTATGGGTCGAAAAACACTTATTACACAATATCGTAATATTGGAATTAGTGCACATATTGATGCGGGGAAAACTACAACTACAGAACGAATTTTATTATATACTGGTGTAAATCATAAAATTGGTGAAGTACATGATGGTGCAGCTACTATGGATTGGATGGTACAAGAACAAGAACGTGGTATTACTATTACTTCTGCAGCTACTACTACTTTTTGGTCTGGTATGGCTAAACAATTTTTACCTCATCGAATAAATATAATTGATACTCCTGGTCATGTAGATTTTACAATAGAAGTTGAAAGATCGATGCGAGTTTTAGATGGCGCAGTTATGATTTTTTGTGCTGTAGGAGGAGTTCAACCTCAGTCTGAAACTGTTTGGAGGCAAGCAAATAAATATAAAGTACCACGTATTGCATTTATTAATAAAATGGATCGTATGGGTGCTGATTTTTTTTCTGTAATTTCTCAAATTAAAACTCGTTTACATACATTACCAGTCCCTTTACAAATACCTATTGGAAATGAAGAGAATTTTTCAGGTGTAATAGATTTGATAAAAATGAAGGCAATTAAATGGTGTGAAAAAGATCAAGGAATGACATTTACATATCAAGAAATTCCACATTCTTTAATTAAAATATCTCAAAAATGGCGTTCAAATTTAGTTGAAATAGCTGCAGAACATGATGAAAATGTTATGATGAAATATTTAAATAATGAATTTATTATGGAATCAGAATTAAAAAAAAGTTTAAGAAACTGCGTGTTAAATAATAAAATTACTTTGATTACTTGCGGCTCTGCTTTCAAAAATAAAGGAGTTCAAGCTTTATTAGATGCTATTATAGAATTTTTACCGTCTCCTCAAGATATTCCTGCGATTTCTGGTATTTTAGATGATAAAAGTGAAAAAAAAATATTACGTATACCTTCTGATAAACAGCCATTTTCAGCGTTAGCATTTAAGATAGCTTCAGATCCTTTTGTTGGGAATTTAACTTTTTTCCGTGTATACTCGGGAATTGTACGTTCTGGAGACACTGTTTTAAACTCGATAAAATTACATAAAGAACGAATTGGTCGTATTGTTCAAATGCATGCTAATAAAAGAGAAGAAATTAAAGAAGTATACGCAGGAGATATCGCAGCTGCAATAGGATTAAAAAATGTTATGACAGGAGATACATTATGTTCTTTAGATCATCCTATCATTTTAGAAAAAATGGATTTTCCAGAACCTGTTATTTCAATTGCTGTAGAACCCAAAACAAAAATTGATCAAGAAAAAATGGGACTTGCATTAAATCGGTTGGCAAAAGAAGATCCTTCATTTCGAGTATGGACAGATATAGAATCAAATCAAACGATTATTTCGGGTATGGGAGAATTACATTTAGAAATTATCGTAGATCGAATGAAACGGGAATTTGGAGTATCTGCAAATATTGGGAAACCACAAGTAGCATATCGAGAAACGATTAAAACAAAAATTTTAGGTATTGAAGGAAAACATATTAAACAATCTGGAGGAAGGGGGCAATATGGACATGTAGTTTTAGATTTATTCCCTCGCACAAAAGAGGAATTAAGTTATACTTTTATTAATGATATTAAAGGAGGATCGATTCCTGGTGAATATATTCCTGCAATTGATAAAGGTATTCAAGAACAATTAAAATCGGGTCCATTAGCGGGTTATCCAGTTGTAGATATTGTTGTTCGTTTATATTATGGGTCTTTTCATGATGTAGATTCTTCAGAGTTAGCGTTTAAATTAGCAGCCTCTTATGCTTTTAAAGAAGCTTTTAAACAAGCTACCCCGATTTTATTAGAACCAATTATGAAAGTAGAAGTTGAAACACCTGATACATATATGGGAGATGTTATCGGTGATTTAAATCGTCGTCGTGGCATTATTGAGGGTATGAGTGATGATGTTATAGGTGATAAAAAAATTCAAGCTATAGTTCCTTTATCTGAAATGTTTGGTTATGCAACTGATTTACGATCTCAAACGCAAGGTAGGGCTTCGTATTCAATGGAATTTTTTAAATATACTGAAACTCCTAAAATTTTGTCTCAAGAAATTATGAAATTGAGAATTAAATAAAACATTGAAAAAATAAAAAATTTATTTTTTTGTAAATATTTTAGTAAGGATATAAAAGTGTCAAAAAAAAAATTTGATCGTGTAAAACCACATATTAATGTTGGTACTATTGGTCATGTAGATCATGGTAAAACTACTTTAACAGCAGCTATTACAACTGTATTATCTAAAAAATTTGGTGGATTAGCGTGTGCTTTTGATCAAATTGATAATGCACCAGAAGAAAAAGCTAGAGGTATTACGATTAATACTTCACATGTTGAATATGATACCGCTAATCGTCATTATGCTCATGTAGATTGTCCTGGTCATGCCGATTATATTAAAAATATGATTACTGGTGCAGCTCAAATGGATGGAGCAATTTTAGTAGTTGCAGCAACAGATGGTCCTATGCCTCAAACTCGCGAACATATTTTATTAGGTCGTCAAGTCGGAGTTCCGCATATTATTGTTTTTTTAAATAAATGCGATATGGTTGATGATGAAGAATTATTAGAATTAGTAGAAATGGAAGTTAGAGATTTATTAACGCAATATGATTTTCCTGGAGAAAATATTCCAATTATTCGTGGTTCTGCATTAAAAGCATTAGAAGGCGAAAAAATTTGGGAAGATAAAATATTAGAATTAGCTAATTTATTAGATACATATATTCCTTTGCCAACACGTGCTATTGAAGATCCTTTTTTGTTACCTATTGAAGATGTTTTTTCAATTTCAGGACGTGGTACAGTAGTAACAGGGCGTGTAGAAAGAGGAATTATACGTGTTGGAGAAGAAGTAGAAATTGTAGGTGTTCGAGCAACTACAAAAACTATTTGTACTGGTGTTGAAATGTTTCGTAAACTTTTAGATGAAGGTCGAGCAGGAGAAAATGTTGGAATTTTATTACGAGGTACAAAAAGAGAAGAGATAGAACGTGGGCAAGTATTAGCAAAACCAGGTACAATAAAACCTCATTTGGAATTTGAAGCCGAAGTATATATTTTATCAAAAGAAGAAGGTGGTAGACATACTCCTTTTTTTAAAGGGTATCGTCCTCAATTTTATTTTCGTACTACTGATGTGACAGGTTCTATTGTTTTACCAGAAAAAGTAGAAATGGTTATGCCTGGCGATAATGTAAAAATGATAGTTAAATTAATTCATCCTATTGCAATGGCGGAAGGTTTAAGATTTGCAATTCGTGAAGGGGGTCGGACTGTTGGTGCCGGTATTGTTACAAAAGTAATTTTATAAATTTTTTTTATTTTGAATATTTTATTATTATAATGTTAGTCAAGATAAGAGTATCTTTTACTCTTTTCTTGATGTTATTTTTTAAAATATTGAAAAAATTTTTAAGTTCTTTAAGAATTTTTAAAAAATTTTTATATTTTTTTAATATTTTTTTTTAAAAAAAAATAATAAAATTTTTTTAATATTCAGTGTTTAAAGAGGTTTGTGTATTATGAAAAATCAGAGAATTCGAATTAAATTAAAAGCATTTGATCATCGATTAATTGATCAATCTACTATTGAAATTGTAGAAACAGCAAAAAGAACTGGTGCGCAAGTTCGTGGACCAATTCCTTTACCAACTCGTAAAGAACGTTATACTATTTTAGTATCACCACATGTTAATAAAGATGCGCGTGATCAATATGAAATTCGTACTCATAAACGTTTAATAGATATTGTTACACCAACCGAAAAAACAGTAGATGCATTAATGAGATTAGATTTAGCCGCAGGAGTAGATGTACAAATTAGTTTAGGATAAAAAAGGCATATTTTTTGAAAAGGAATAAAATTGATATGGTCGGTTTAATTGGTAAAAAAATTGGAATGACTAGACTTTTTACTATTGAAGGATTATCAATTCCTGCAACAGTAATAGAAATTAAAAAAAATATTATTACATGTATTAAAACTGTACAAAAAAATTTATATAATTCGATTCAAGTAACAACAGGAATTAAAAAAATACAACAAATTAAAAAGCCAGAAGCTGGACATTTTTTAAAATTAGGTATTCGAGTTGGATCTGGATTATGGGAATTTAAATGTTCAGATATTCATAAATTTTATTGTGGTCAAAAATTATCTGTTTCTTTTTTTTCAAAAATAAAAAAAGTTGATATTACAGGTATTTCAAAAGGAAAAGGATTTAGTGGAACTGTAAAACGTTGGAATTTTAGTATGCAAGATGCTACTCATGGTAATTCTTTATCACATCGCGTTCCTGGATCAATAGGTCAAAATCAAACTCCGGGAAGAGTTTTTAAAGGAAAAAAAATGGCTGGTCATTTAGGAAACTCTCGCGTTACAATACAAAGTTTAAAAATCATAAAAATTGATGAATCAAAGAATTTACTTTTTATTAAAGGCGGAGTTCCTGGTTGTACTGGTGGATATTTAAAAATTCGACCTTCAATAAAAGTATAAAATTTTTAAGAGGTATATGGTATATGGATGTAATTTTAAGAGATACTAAAGAAAAAATATTAATAAATAATAAAAATTTTTTAAAAAATTTTAATGAATCTTTAGTTCATCAAATTATAGTTGCATATTTATCTAGACAACGTCAAGGTAGCAAAGCTCAAAAAAATAAATCAGAAGTTTCAGGTTCAGGAAAAAAACCGTGGCGTCAAAAAGGAACTGGACGTGCACGTGCTGGTTCTTTACGTAGTCCTTTGTGGAGATCAGGAGGTGTAACATTTGCAGCAAAACCAAGAAAATTTATAAAAAAAATTAATAAAAAAATGTATAAAAGGGCATTACAAAGTATTTTTTCAGAATTAATTCGTCAAAAAAGATTGATTTTATTTCAAAATTTTGTAATTGAAAAACCAAAGACTCAAATTTTAGTTTCAAAATTAAAAAAATTAAATATAAAAAATGTTTTAATTATAACATTATCAATTGACAATAACTTATATTTAGCAGCACGTAATTTGTATCAAGTAAAGATTTTATCTGTTAGTAAAGTAGATCCTGTAAGTTTAATTTCTTTTAAAAATGTTCTTATGACAGTGAATGTTTACAAAAATCTTGAGGAGAGTTTAATATGATAAATGAAGAACGTTTATTAAAAGTATTAATTATGCCTCATATTTCAGAAAAGTCTTCTTATACTATGAAAAAAAATAATACTGTTGTATTAAAAGTTTTAAGAAATGCTACTAAATTTGAGATTAAAACTGCTATTCAATATTTATTTCGTGTTACAGTAAAAAAAGTTAATACCTTAATTATAAAAGGAAAACGAAAAAAACAAAAAAATGTTTTTTTTAAACGAAGTAATTGGAAAAAAGCATATGTTGTATTGAAAACAGGTCAAAATTTAAATTTTATGAGTTTAAATTAAGTAATTAATATTAAAAAGGAGATTTTTTTTGGCTATTATACGTTGTAAACCAACTTCACCTGGTCGCCGTCATATGATTAAGGTTGTGACTTCAAATTTATATAAAGGTCGTCCATTTGCATCATTAACATGTAAAAAAAAAAAAACTGGAGGTCGTAATAATAATGGGCGAATTACTATGCGACATATTGGGTCAGGACATAAAAGAAATTATCGAATAATAGATTTTAAAAGAATTAAAGATAATATTCCAGCAGTGGTACAACATATTGAATATGATCCTAATAGATCCTCTCATATTGCTTTGTTATTATATAAAAATGGTAGTCGTAATTATATTTTAGCACCAAAAAATTTAAAAATAGGAGATACAGTGATGTCTGGATCTTTAGCTCCTATTAAAATTGGTAATGCTTTGCCATTAAAAAATATTCCTATAGGTTCTATTATGCATAATGTAGAATTAAAATCAGGAAAAGGAGGTCAAATTGCGCGTTCAGCTGGTAGTTCAGCTCAATTAGTTTCTCGCGATAGTAAATATGCGATTGTTCGTTTACGTTCTGGTGAATTAAGAAAAATACATATAGAATGTCGTGCTACGTTAGGTGAAGTAGGAAATATTGAGCATATGTTACAATCTTATGGAAAAGCAGGTGCTGTTCGATGGAGGGGAGTACGACCTACAGTTCGAGGTACTGCGATGAATCCCGTAGATCATCCTCATGGAGGTGGAGAAGGTAGAAATTTCGGAAAACATCCAGTAAGTCCTTGGGGTTGTCCTACGAAAGGTAAGAAAACTAGAAAAAATAAACGTACTGAAAAATTTATTGTACATCATCGTCATAAATAATTTATAAAGGTTAATATATTATGCCTCGTTCTTTAAAAAAAGGTCCTTTTATAGATTCACATTTATTAAATAAAGTAAAAAACTCTGTAGAAAAAAAAGATAAAAAACCTATTAAAACATGGTCACGGCGTTCTACTATTTTTCCTAATATGATTGGATTAACAATATTAGTGCATAATGGTAAATTTCATATTCCTATTTTTATTACAGAAGAAATGGTAGGTCACAAGTTAGGTGAATTTTCTATAACAAGAACATTTAAAGGGCATTCTGCAGATCGAAAAACTAAAAAAGTGAATACAGTAACGTAAAGAGGAAGATGTGTATGAATGTTTGCGCAAAATCTAAAAAAGTGCGTTCTTCAGCGCAAAAAATGAGATTAGTAGTAAATATAATACGAGGAAAAAATGCTTTGGAAGCATTAAAGATTTTAGAAAATATTAATAAGAAATCTTCATATTTATTAAAAAAATTATTAAAATCTGCTCTTGCAAATGCTGAACATAATTATAATCATAAAATTTCTACTTTGTTTATTTCTAAAATTTTTGTTGATTCTGGACCTACAATGAAACGGATGTTACCTCGCGCTAAAGGAAGAGCTGATCGAATTTTAAAACGTACTAGTCATATTACAATGATATTATCACGTTTTCATAGAAAGCAGGAGATTAGTTATGGGACAAAAAGTACATCCTAACGGTATGAGATTAGGAATTGTAAAATCATGGAATTCAGTTTGGTTTGCTAGTAAAAAAGAATTTTCTAATTATTTGGAAAGTGATTTTCAAGTACGTAATTTTTTAATGAAAAAATTATCTAAAGCTTCAGTATCACGGATTGTTATTGAAAGACCCGCTAAAAGTATTCGAATTACAATTTATACAGCACGTCCCGGGATTGTTATAGGTAAGAAAGGTGAAGATGTTGACAAATTAAGAAAATTTATTACTGATATGACAACTTTTCCAGTGCAAATTAATATTTCTGAGATTAAGAAGCCTGAATTAGATGCAAAATTAGTAGCAGATAATATTACATCTCAATTAGAAAGACGTATTATGTTTCGTCGAGCAATGAAACGAGCTGTTCAAAATGCTATGAGGCAAGGTGCAAAAGGTATTAAAGTAGAAGTTAGTGGAAGATTAGGTGGAGCTGAAATTGCTCGACGAGAATGGTATCGTGAAGGAAGAGTACCATTACATACATTACGTGCAGATATTGAATACAATACTTCGGAAGCTCATACAACATATGGAGTTATTGGAGTTAAAGTATGGATTTTTAAAGGAGAAATTTTAGGTGGTACACCTTTATTAAATGCAACGGAAAAATTGTTAGGAGTTAAAAAACGTAATATACGAAAATATCGTAAATAAAAAAGGAAATTTTTATCATGTTACAACCGAAACGAACAAAATTTAGAAAAATGCATAAAGGGCGTAATCGTGGTGTAATTGTAGGGGATCAAGTTTTATTTGGAGAATTTGGACTTAAAGCGTTAAGTAGAGGTCGTTTAACATCTAAACAAATTGAATCAGCACGACGTACAATTACTCGATATATGAAAAGAATAGGAAAAATATGGATCCGTATTTTTCCAGATAAGCCTATTACTCAAAAACCTTTAGAGGTACGAATGGGTAAAGGGAAAGGTAATGTAGAATATTGGGTAGCTTTAATTCAACCTGGAAAAATTTTGTATGAAATTAATGGTATTTCAGAAGAAGAATCAAAAATAGCGTTTAAATTAGCATCTTCTAAATTACCAATTAAAACTGCTTTTATTAAAAAAATGGTACTATAAAAATGTTAAAATATCAAACATTAAAAAATAAAACAATATCAGAATTGAAAATTTTGTTATTAGATTTTTTAAGAGAAAATTTTAATTTACGTATGCAAATTTCTTCAGGTAAGCTTAAGCAAACTCATTTATTACGTAAAGTACGTAAAAATATTGCACGCTTAAAAACATTTATTATAACACAGAAGGTTATTTCTTCGTGATAAACAGTAAACATATTTTACAAGGTCGTGTATTAAGTAATAAAATGCAAAAAACAATAGTTGTTATTGTTATTCGACGGATTCAACATCCAATATATAAAAAATTTATTCAAAAACGCACTAAATTATATGTTCATGATGAACAAAATTTATGTATGATTGGTGATTTGGTTGAAATATTTGAATGTCGTCCAATTTCTAAATTAAAATCTTGGAAGTTATTGCGTATTTTAGAAAAAATTTCTCAAAGTAAAACATAATTTTAACATAATTGTAGAAGGCATGAATTATTGAAAATTTTTTTATCATGTCTTCTCGAATATAAATAAAAAATTTTGTTTTTTTATAAATATTGATATTATTTTAAAAAGAGAAAAAATTATGATTCAAGTACAAACAGTTTTATACGTAGCGGATAATTCCGGAGCTCGTACTGCAATGTGTATTAAAGTTTTAGGGGGATCACGTCGTCGTTATGCAAGTATTGGAGATATTATAAAAATTGCAATTAAAGAAGCTATTCCAAGAGGGAAAGTTAAAAAAGGAGAAGTATTAAAAGCAGTAGTGGTACGTACTAAAAAATCTATTTCTCGAATTGATGGGTCAGTCATACGATTTGATAGAAATGCTTGTGTAATTTTAAATAATACTACTGAACAACCAATTGGAACGCGAATTTTTGGTCCAGTAACTCGTGAATTACGTATAGAAAAATTTATGAAAATTATATCATTAGCGCCTGAAGTTTTATAAGGAAAATAAATATTATGGCATATAAAATACATGTTAAAGATTTTGTTATAATCATAGCAGGTAAAAACAAAGGAAAAACTGGATATGTAACTTATATTAATTATAAGAAAAATAATGCTATTATAGAAGGTTTAAATATAGTGTTTAAACATCAAAAATCTATTCCTGAACGTAATCAAATAGGAGGAATTATAAAAAAAGAAGCTCCTATACATTTATCAAATTTAGCATTATTTAATCAAGAAACTAAAAAATCAGATAAAGTATTTTTTAAAGTTGTAGATGGAAAAAAAAGAAGATATTTTAAATCTACTAAAACTTTAATTTCATAAAGGATAATTTTAGATGGCTAGATTATTGAAAATTTATTATAAAAAAATTATTCCAATGTTAATGAAAAAATTAAAATATACTAGCGTTATGGCTGTTCCAAATATAAAAAAAATTGTTATTAATGTAGGAGTAGGTGAAGCTATTAATAATAAAAAAATTTTGGAATTTGTATGTCAAGATTTGATGAAAATTTCAGGTCAAAAACCATACATTACTCGAGCGAAAAAATCAGTAGCAAGTTTTAAAATTCGTAAAGGATATCCGATTGGATGTAAAGTTACTTTACGAGGACAAAAAAAATGGGATTTTTTCGATAAGTTAATTACTATTGCTATTCCACGTATTCGAGATTTTAGAGGATTATCGCGTAATTCTTTTGATGGTTTTGGTAATTATAGTTTAGGAATTAAAGAACAAATTATTTTTCCGGAAATTGAATATGATAAAATCGATTGTTTAAGAGGCATGAATATTACAATAGTTATAAATTCAAAAACAGATTCAGAAAGTTATGAGTTATTAAATGCATTTAATTTTCCATTTAGAAAGAATTATAATTAAAAAAGGAAAAATAATATATGGCAAAACAAGCAATTAAAGAACGTGAAAAAAAACGTGTAAAATTATCAAAAAAATTTTTTGAAACGCGTAAAAAATTAAAAAAAATTATTTCTAGTTTGAAAACTACTGAAAAACAAAAATGGAATGCAATGTTAACTTTGCAAAAATTACCTCGTGATTCTAGTCCGTCGCGTCAACGTAATCGTTGTCGTCAAACAGGTCGTCCTCATGCTTTTTTAAGAAAATTTGGATTAAGTCGTATTAAATTAAGAGAAGCTGCAATGAGAGGTGAAATACCAGGGTTAACTAAAGCAAGTTGGTAATTATTTGTATTTTAAAATTTTTTTTTAAAATATTTTTTTTAAAATAAGTGAGGAAATTATATGAGTATTCATGATCCTGTTTCTAACATGTTGACTAGTATTCGAAATGGACAAATGGCAAATAAAATTTTAATTAAAATACCATTTTCAAAATTAAAAGTAAATATTGCGAAAGTTTTATTTCAAGAAGGATATTTAGAAAATTATTCTGTTGTGGATGTTATAAAAAAAAATATTGTATTGTATTTAAAATATTTTCATGGAAAACCAGTAATTGAAAAAATAAAACGAATTAGTAAACCTAGTTTGAGACAATATCATAAAAAAAAAGACTTACCGTATATTATGGAAGGATTAGGTATCATTATTGTAACAACTTCTCGTGGTGTAATGACAGATAAAAAAGCTCGAAATTTAGGATTAGGTGGAGAAATTCTATGTTCAGTAGAATAAATATATTATGTAAAGAGGGTTTATTATGTCACGTTTAGCAAAAGTTCCAATAGAAATTCCAGAAAATATTGTTGTTTTAATTAAAAATAATAAAATTACAGTTACAGGACAAAAAGGTACATTAACGAAAAAAATTCATAAAAATATTGTATTAACAATTAAACAAAAAAAAATATTTTTTTCTGTTCAGGAGGTTTTACAAAAAAATCAATGGATGCAAGCGGGTACTTGTAGATCTTTAGTTAAATCGATGATTTATGGTATACAAAAAGGTTTTGTAAAAAAATTGCAATTTTTAGGAGTAGGTTATCGAATTATTTTAGAAAAATTTAATCTTTTAAAAATGTTATTAGGATTTTCACATCCTATTTTTTATACGTTACCAAAAGAAGTATCTGCAAAAATTTTACCAAATAATGAATTAGAATTAATAAGCATTAATAAACAATTAGTCGGACAGGTCGCATCAAATATACGTTCTTATCGTATTCCTGAACCATATAAAGGAAAAGGAATACGATATTTTAATGAAAAAATCCGTCTGAAAGAGGCGAAAAAAAAATAATATGAAAGGATTTTTAAACAAAAAAATTAAAAGAATTAGACGATATAATAAACTAAGAAAAAAAATTCAAATATTTTCTTTATTTAGATTTGTTGTATTTCGTAGTTCTCGTCATATATATGGACAAATTATTTGCAGTAAAACAGCAAAAGTCTGTGTAAGCGCATGTACTTTAGAAAAGAAAATAAAAAATACATTAAAATATTCGGGAAACAAAGAAGCAGCAGTTTTTATTGGTGTTTTAATTGCTAAAAGAGCTTTAGAAAAAGGAATTAAAAAAGTATCTTTTGATCGTTCAGGTTTTCAATATCATGGCCGTATTAAAGCATTAGCTGAATCGGCTCGTGATTCAGGTTTAATTTTTTAAAAAGAGAATATATATGGAAAAACAATTATTTGGGGAATTAAAAGAGAAATTAATTTCTGTTAACCGTGTTTCAAAAACAGTAAAAGGTGGTCGTATTTTTTCTTTCACTGCTTTAACGGTTGTAGGTAATGGTGAAGGTAAAGTAGGATTTGGATATGGAAAAGCACGCGAAGTTCCGTCTGCTATTCAAAAATCTATGGAAAAAGCAAGACGTAGTATGATTTTTATTCCATTATTTAAACATACTTTATACCATAAAGTTTATGGGGGACATACAGGTTCTTTAATTTTTATGAAGCCAGCCTCTGAAGGAACAGGAATTATTGCAGGAGGAGCAATGCGTTTAGTTTTAGAAGTAGTTGGTATACATAATGTTTTGGCAAAAACATATGGTTCTACTAATCCTATTAATGTAGTTCGAGCAACAATTGAAGGTTTAAAAAAAATACGATCACCTGAAATGATTGCAAAAAAGCGTGGAAAAACAATTAATGAAATTTTAGGAACATAAATATATGGAAAATACTATTAAAATTATGCAAGTGAAAAGTCAAATAGGACGGTTAAAAACGCATAAAGCAACAATGATAGGTTTAGGATTACGAAAAATTGGAGATATAGTTGTAAGAAAGAATACACCTTCTTTATGGGGGATGATTAAAAAAGTGAAATATATGATTAAAATACTTGGAGGTTCTAAAAAATGCATTTAAATTCTTTTAATGTTTTATCAAAAAAAAATAAAATGAAAAAAAGAATTGGTCGTGGGATTGGATCTGGTATGGGGAAAACAGGAGGCCGAGGACATAAAGGACAAAAAGCTCGTTCAGGAGGAAAAGTACGTAGAGGATTTGAGGGAGGACAAACACCTTTATATCGTCGTTTACCAAAATTTGGTTTTATTTCTTATAAAAAAAAGATTACTGCTGAAGTAAAATTATCGGAATTAAAAATTTTGAAAGAAAATTCGTATATTAATATTTTGTTATTAAAAAAATTTAATATTATAAAAAAAAACATTAAATTTGTAAAAATTATTAAGTCTGGTGTTTTAAAAAAAAAATTTATTTTTTCAGGAATAAAAGTTACACATGGGGCGCGTATTCAAATTGAAGCTTGTGGAGGAATAATAAAAGGATAAAAGTTATTATGAACATAAAAAAAAAAATACATCAAAAAGTAAAACTTACGGGTTTTGAAGAGTTAAAAAAAAAAGTTTGGTTTTTAATAATATCTCTTTTAGTGTTT
Organism: Buchnera aphidicola (Tuberolachnus salignus); assembly: GCF_900016785.1. Lineage (NCBI taxonomy): Bacteria > Pseudomonadati > Pseudomonadota > Gammaproteobacteria > Enterobacterales > Erwiniaceae > Buchnera > Buchnera aphidicola. Next base: position 368,571 of record NZ_LN890285.1, on the reverse strand, counting down.
CGTATAGGCTCATTTATTCCTATTCCGGGTATTAATACTCATGTTTTACAAAATTTTTTAGATCAAAAAACAAATGGAACTTTATTAGAAATGTTAAATATGTTTTCAGGTGGCTCATTAAGTCGTTCTTCTATTTTTGCATTAGGAGTCATGCCGTATATTTCTGCTTCTATTATGATGCAATTTTTAACATTTTTTGTTCCTTATTTTAAAAAAATTAAAAAAGATGTAATTTATGGACAAAACAAATTAGAACAATATACAAAATATATTACATTATTTTTTTCTTTTATACAATCAACAGGTATTTTAATGGGTTTGCCATTAATACCAGGTATGCAGAATATACTTTTAAAAAATAATTTTTTATTTCATATTATTTCTGTTTTAAGTTTAGTTGTCGGAACTATTTTTTTAATGTGGTTAGGTGAATTAATTACTTCTAATGGTTTAGGAAATGGAATTTCTTTAATAATTTTTGTAGGTATTATGGCAGGTTTACCTAGTTCTATTTTAAAGACGTTAGAAAAATTTCAACAACATGAAATAAATATCTTTTTATTATTTGTGATGATATCATTAATTTTTTTAATTATTTTTTTAGTAACGTTTGTTGAACGTAGTCAACGAAAAATTTTAGTGTTTTATGCGAAAAGACAAAATAATCGAAATTTAACTACATCTCAAAATAGTTATTTACCTTTAAAAGTTAATATGGCTGGTGTAATGCCTGCGATTTTTGCATCAAGCGTTATTTTATTACCTTCAATTTTTTTGACTTATTTAAGTAATTTTCTACAAATTAAAAATGATGTTGTATATTATGCTTCTTTTTTAAAACCACATAGTTTTTTATATTTGTCTTTATATGTTTTTTTAACTGTTTTTTTTTGTTTTTTTTATACTGGATTTACATTTAATGTATCTGATGTTTCAAATAATTTAAAAAAATCAGGAGCTTTTTTACCTGGAATTCGTCCTGGGCCAAACACTGCTCAATATATTTCATCTATTGTATTTAATTTAACTTGTATTGGAGCAATGTATATTATTTTTATTTGTTTATTACCAGATTTTATGCGATATTTTTTTCATGTTCCATTTTATTTTGGAGGTACTTCTTTATTAATTGTAGTATCTGTAATTATAGAATTTATATCTCAGTTACAAACTTTATTAATTTCAACGCAATATAAAGCAGTATTAAAGAAATCTAATTTATATTTTAAACATTAATTTTTTAATTTTTTTATATTAAAAAATGAATATGAGGATTTATGAAAGTACGTACGTCAGTAAAAAAATTTTGTCGAAGTTGTAAAATTGTTCGTAGAAAAAATGTAATATATGTGATTTGTTTAAATAATCCTAAACATAAACAACGTCAAGGATGATTTTTTATTTTGTTGATAGTGTATATGTTTAAAAAAAGGTAAAAAATTATGGCTCGTATAGCAGGTGTAAACATTCCAGATAATAAACATGTAGTTATTTCTTTAATGTCTATTTATGGAATTGGTAAATCGATTTCAAAAAAAATTTGCATGCGTATTGGTATTAAAGAAACTTTAAAAGTTAATGAATTAACGATAACGGTAATGGAAAATTTACGTAAAACAGTGATGGATTTTATCGTAGAAGGAGAATTAAGACGTAAATATTCTATGAGTATTAAAAGATTGATGGATTTAGGATGTTATCGTGGTTTAAGGCATCGTAAACATTTACCTGCGCGTGGACAAAGAACAAAAACTAATGCTAGAACTTGCAAAGGTCCACGTAAATTAATTAAAAAATAAAAATGTTAATTAGGAAATTAATTCAATATGGCAAAAGTGATTAGCAAACGTTCAAAAAAACGTATTAAAAAGCAAATTTTAGAAGGTATTGCATATATTCATGCTTCTTTTAATAATACTATTATTACTATTACGGATCGAATTGGCAATACATTAGGGTGGGCTACATCTGGAGGGTCAGGATTTCGAGGATCTCGTAAATCTACTCCATTTGCAGCTCAAGTAGCTGCAGAACGATGTGCTGAAATTGTAAAAGGATATGGCATTAAAACATTAGAAATTATGGTTAAAGGACCTGGTCCAGGTCGAGAATCGACTATTCGTGCTTTAAATTTAGCTGGTTTTCGAATTATTAATATTACAGATATTACTCCGATACCACATAATGGTTGTCGTCCTCCTAAAAAACGTAGAGTATAATTTATTACATAAGAAATGAGTATATAAATAAATGTCAAAATATTTAGGTCCTAAATTAAAATTAAGTCGTCGAGAAGGTACAGATTTGTTTTTAAAATCTGGTGTACGTACGATTGAATCAAAATGTAAATTAGATAAAGCGCCTGGTCAACATGGAGCTCGAAAATCACGTTTATCAGATTATGGTGTTCAATTACGTGAAAAACAAAAAGTTCGTCGTTTATATGGTGTATTAGAAAAACAATTTAGAAATTATTATAAAAAAGCTACTAAATTAAAAGGAAATACTGGATATAATTTATTATGTTTGTTGGAATCTAGATTAGATAATGTAGTTTATCGTATGGGTTTTGGCGTTACTCGATCAGAATCAAGACAATTAATTAGTCATAAATTAATTCTTGTAAACAATAAAGTAGTAAATATTGCTTCATTTCAAGTGAAAGTTTCGGATAAAATTTCAATACGTAAAAAAGCTCAAAAACAAGTTCGAATTTTTGCAGCTTTAGAATTATCTACAGTTCGTGAACCGATTAGTTGGATGAGTGTTGATCGTAAAAATATGGAAGGTATTTTTCAAAAAGTTCCAGAACGTAGTGATTTATCGTCAGAAATTAATGAACATTTAATTGTTGAGTTATATTCAAAATAAAATATAGTTTTTAGAGGAATAAGATGTCTAATTTTTTAAGAGATTTTTTAAAACCTCGTTTAGTAGATATAGAAAAAATTAGTTCTACGCATGTAAAAATTACATTAGAACCCTTAGAAAGGGGGTTTGGTCATACGTTAGGGACTGCGTTACGAAGAATTTTATTATCTTCGATGTCAGGATGCGCTGTTACTGAAGTAGAAATTGAAGGTATTTTACATGAATATATGACAAAAGAAGGAATACAAGAAGATATTTCTGAAATTTTAGTAAATTTAAAATCTTTAGCTATAAAAATTTTTGATAAAGATCATGTTGTATTAACTGTAAAAAAAAAAGGAATTGGCCCAGTATATGCATCAGATATTTTATTAGATTCTTCAGTAGAAATTTTTAATCCATCACATATATTATGTAATATTACGTGCCCTAAAATAACTTTTGAAATGAGAATGACTGTTTCCCGTGGTCGTGGGTATAGTACGTCTTTTTCAAGAAAAAAAAAAAATATAGAAAATAATGTTATTGGACGATTATTATTAGATGCATCATATAGTCCTATAGAACGTATAGTTTACATGGTAGAATCTGCAAGAGTTGAACAGAGAACTGATTTAGACAAATTAATTATAGAAATGGAAACAAATGGAACAATTGATCCAGAAGAAGCAATACGTAATGCAGCTACAATTTTGTCTGAACAATTAGAATCTTTTGTAGATTTACGAGGAGTGCGTGAACCAGTAGTTTTAGAAGAAAAATTAGAATTTGAACCCGTTTTATTACGTCCTGTTGATGATTTAGAGTTAACTGTTCGATCTGCTAATTGTTTAAAAACAGAAAATTTACATTATATTGGGGATTTAGTTCAAAAAACTGAAGTAGAATTATTAAAAACTCCGAATTTAGGAAAAAAATCTTTGACAGAAATTAAAGATGTTTTAGCTGCGAGAGGTTTATCTCTAGGAATGAGATTAGAAAATTGGCCACCTATGAATTTATTAGATACTTAAAATCGGAGACTAAATAGTTAATATTTATTATTTTTAAATATTATCCAATAAGGAATATAAAAAGATGCGTCATAGAAAAAGTGGTCGTTTATTAAATCGTACTCGTTCTCATTTAAAAGCTATGTTTCAAAATATGGCATGTTCATTGTTTAAATATGAACATTTAAAAACAACTTTACCGAAAGCAAAAGAATTACGACGTTTTGTAGAACCATTAATTACAATATCTAAAATTGATACAGTCGCACATCGTCGTTTAATATTTTCACGTCTTTATAATTCTGAAATAGTAAACAAATTATTTACAATATTTGGGCCTCATTTTAAAAATAGGTTAGGTGGATATATGCGTATTTTAAAATGTGGTTATAGAATAGGAGATAACACTATTTTAGCTTATGTAGAGTTAGTAGATCGTAAGTCTCAAAAGTAAATAAAATTTTTTTATAAAAAATATAATTTTATTAATATTAATAAAAATTTTTTGATAATAAAAACGGCATATTTATGCCGTTATTTAATTTTTTAAGAGGTATTTTGAATTATTGTAGAATCAAACCAGGTAAAAACCATTTTTTTTTAGAATTTAAGACTTCAAAAACATCCATTGATTTTTTATTTTCTATTTGTATTTTTTTTAAAATTAAAATATTTTTTTTTGTTTGAATAAAAATTCCTTTTTTATTTGCTGCGATAATTTCTCCTATTTGATATTTTTTAGTTTTTTCTTTTTTTTTTATAATTGTTTTAAGTACTTTAATTCGTATTCCATTTAATAAAAAAAAACTATTTGGAGATGGATAAAAAGCTCGAATTTGTCTTTCTATTTTTTTTGCAGATTGATTCCAATAAATTTGAGTATTTTTTTTAAAAATTTTAGGTGCATATGTAACATATTTTAAATTTTGTTTTTTTATTTTTGGGGTAATGTTTTTTTCTATAATATATAAAATTTGATAGAGAACTTGTAAAGAAACAATTAATAATTTAGAATATAATGTTATATATGTATCTTTTTTTTCAATTGGACATTTTAAAGAATATAAAATATTTCCAGTATCTAGAGTTTTTTTCATATAAAATGCGCTTATTCCAGTTTCTTTGTCTCCTGATAAAATAGCCCATTGTATTGGTGCAGCTCCTCTCCATCGTGGTAATAATGATGCATGTAAATTTATTGCTCCTTTTGGAAATAATTTTAAAATTTTTTGAGGTATTAATAATCCATAAGAAACTACAATTAGAAGATCTGCAGAAAAATTTTTTAAAGTTTTATAAGTTTCTTTATGTTTAAAATTTTCAAACAGAAAATAAGGTATTTTATTTTTTATTGCAAAATTTTGTACTATATTATTTTTTTTTTGAAAATGTATAGAAGATCTTTTAGTTAAAATTGCTTTAATGGAATGATGTGTAGAAAAAATATTTTGTACATGTATTAATGAAAACATAGTAGTGCCGGCAAAAATTATATTAATTTTTTTTTTTAGCATAAATTTTTATATTTTTTATTAAATATATTAGAAAATAATTTTATTATTTTAAATAATCAATAAATAATTTTCCAATTAAATGATCCATTTCATGTTGTATGCAAATAGATAATAGTTTTTTTGCTTTAAGAATAAATGGACGTCCATAATAATCTAATGCTTGTATTGTAATGTTATTTGAACGAATTAAATATGCTTTTTTTTTTTGAACAGATAAACAACCTTCTTCAAATTTATTTGTTGGATTTTTTTTTTTTAAAATTTTTGGATTAATTAATATTAAATAATTTTTTATTGGATTAATTGGACTAATGACAATAATTTGTTTATGTATGTTAATTTGAGTGGCAGCTAACCCAATACCGTGAAAATAATGCATAGTATCAAACATATCATATATAATTTTATGAATTTTTTGATTTATTTTTTTTACTGGTTTAGCTATTTTTCTTAATTTTAAATCTGGAAATTGTAAAATTTTTTGAATAGTCATATTTTATTAATTAAAAAAAAGAAATAATAGGAATATTAATATTAAATAAAAAAGTTAATATTCTATTTTTTAGAAGATTAAAATTTATTATTATTAAAAAAAATATATATGATATTTTTAAATAATATTAAATTATAACATATTTTTATGAAAAAATATAAATTTATCATATATCAAAATTATTATATAAAAAAATAATTTTTTTGTTTTTTTATTAAAAAAAATGTTTTTTATAAATATGCAAAATTTTTTAAGGAAAAGAAATATAATTTTTATGGTAAATATAAAATCTTCTATGATAATAGGCTTGTTTGGAAATCCAATAAATCATTCTTTGTCTCCAATTATACATAAACATTTTTCAAAAAAATTAAAAATTTTTTATCTTTATAAAACATTTTTATGTACTAAAAAAAATTTTATGAATTTATTATTGAATTTTTTAAAACATAAAAATCATATTGGTGCTAATATTACAGTACCTTTTAAAAATCAAACTTATAAAATTTTTAATAATTTTTTGTATCATTCAACTCAATCTTGTACTGTAAATACACTTTTTAAAAATTCAAATTCTTTAATTATAGGTAATAATACTGATGGTTTAGGTTTATTATATGATTTAAAAAGATTAAAATTTTTAAAACCATTATGTTATATACTTTTATTAGGTTCAGGTGGAGCTGCAAAATCTGTTATTTCTTCATTATTAAATTTTAAATGTATTATTTATGTTTTAAATAGAACAATTTCAAATGCAGAAAAATTAGTTCATTTTTTTTCTTTAAAAGGAAAAATATTTATTTTTAATAATAAAAAAAAAGTTTTTTTTGATTTAATTATTAATGCTACTTCAAGTAGTATTGTAAATGAATCCCCTTTTTTTCCTTCAAATATTATACATAATAAAATTTGTTGTTATGATATGTTTTATCATAAAAAAAATATTTTAACTTCTTTTTTGTTAAAGTGTCAATCTTTAGGTGCAAAAAAATTATCTGATGGTTTGGGAATGTTAGTTTCTCAAGCTGCATATTCTTGTTTACATTGGTTTGGAAAAATGCCAAATATAAAAAAAACTCTTTTATATATGAATCAACAAAGAGAATTGTAAATTATTTAATTAAATATTTTTTATTTTGTTAAAAATGAAAAAAAGACTTGACTCTTTTAATTCATTCTGTAACATATTTAAGAAAAAGTAAAAACATTTTTTAAGTCTCCTTCGTCTAATGGTTAGGACATCGCCCTTTCACGGCGGCAATAGGGGTTCAAATCCCCTAGGAGACAGAAATAAAAAATATTTTTATATACTTCTTTAAAATATTGTGTTAATATTTCATAAGTTTCAAATTTAAAAAATTTATAAAATGTTCTTTAAAAATCTAGAATAATTAAAAATTTAGAAAAACACCTGTGGGTTGTAAGGTTAAGTGAATAAGCGTATTTGGTGGATGCCTTGGCAATCAGAGACGATGAAGGACGTGCTAATCTGCGATAAGCATCGGTAAGTTGATAAGAAGCGTTATTCGCCGATGATTTCCGAATGGGGAAACCCGATGTTTTTTAACATCATTAATAATTGAATTCATAGATTATTAAAGTAAACCAAGGGAACTGAAACATCTAAGTACCTTGAGGAAAAGAAATCAATTGAGATTCCCTTAGTAGTGGCGAGCGAAAAGGGAACAGCCTAGAATCATAAAAATTTATTTAAAATAATAGAATGATTTGGAAAAATCAACTATAAAAGGTGACAGTCCTGTATATGAAATTTTTTTTAAATTTAGGTTCAAAAAGTAGAACGGGACACGAGAAATCTTGTTTGAAGATAGGGGGACCATCCTCTAAGGCTAAATACTCCTGATTGACCGATAGTGAACTAGTACCGTAAGGGAAAGGCGAAAAGAACCCCGGTTAGGGGAGTGAAATAGATCCTGAAACCAAATACGTACAAGCAGTAGGAGCTTTTTTATATTATGAGTGACTGCGTACCTTTTGTATAATGGGTCAGCGACTTGTATTCTGTAGCGAGGTTAACTTTTTAAGGGAGCCGTAGGGAAACCGAGTCTGAAAATGGCGATGTTACAAAGTTTCAGGATACAGACCCGAAACCCGGTGATCTAGCCATGGGCAGGTTGAAAGTTGGGTAAAACCAACTGGAGGACCGAACCGACTAATGTTGAAAAATTAGCGGATGACTTGTGGCTAGGGGTGAAAGACCAATCAAACCGGGAGATAGCTGGTTCTCCCCGAAAGCTATTTAGGTAGCGCCTCGTGAATTCATCTTCGGGGGTAGAGCACTGTTTCGACTAGGGGGCCATCCCGGCCTACCAAACCGTTGCAAACTCCGAATACCGAAGAATGTTATCACGGGAGACACACAGCGGGTGCTAACGTTCGTTGTGGAAAGGGAAACAACCCAGATCGTCAGCTAAGGTCCCAAAGTCATAGTTAAGTGGGAAACGAGGTGGGAAGGCATAAACAGCCAGGATGTTGGCTTAGAAGCAGCCATCATTTAAAGAAAGCGTAAAAGCTCACTGGTCTAGTCGACCTGCGCGGAAGATTTAACGGGGCTCAAACTATGCACCGAAGCTACGACAACAATTTTTTTTTGTTGGGTAGGGGAGCGTTCTGTAAGCCCTAGAAGATATATTGTGAAATATGTTGGAGGTATCAGAAGTGCGAATGCTGACATGAGTAACGATAAAGCAGGTGAAAAACCTGCTCGCCGAAAAACTAAGGGTTCCTGTCCAACGTTAATCGAGGCAGGGTAAGTCGACCCCTAAGGCGAGGCCGAAAGGCGTAGTCGATGGACAACTAGTTAACATTCTAGTACTTTATTTTACTGCGATGGGGGGACGGAGAAGGTTAGGTTATCCGAGTGATGGTAATCTCGGTTTAAGCATGTAGGATAAAATTCCCGGAAAATCCAGAATTTTTTAAAATCTGAGGTGTGAATACGAATTACGTAAGTAATGAAGTAACTGATACCATGCTTCCAAGAAAAGCCTCTAAGCTATAGGTAATTATAAAATCGTACCCAAAACCGACACAGGTAGTTAGGTAGAGCATACTAAGGCGCTTGAGAGAACCTGGATGAAGGAACTAGGCAAAATAGTGCCGTAACTTCGGGAGAAGGCACGCTAACATATAGGTTAAAGAATTTACTTCTTAAAGCTTTAGTTAGTCGCAGAGAATAGCTGGCTGCAACTGTTTATTAAAAACACAGCACTGTGCAAACACGAAAGTGGACGTATACGGTGTGACGCCTGCCCGGTGCCGGAAGGTTAATTGAAGAAGTTAAGGTTTTTTTTCCTAAAGCTTTTGATCGAAGCCCCGGTAAACGGCGGCCGTAACTATAACGGTCCTAAGGTAGCGAAATTCCTTGTCGGGTAAGTTCCGACCTGCACGAATGGCGTAATGATGGCCAGGCTGTCTCCATCCAGGACTCAGTGAAATTGAATTTGCTGTGAAGATGCAGTGTACCCGCGGCAAGACGGAAAGACCCCGTGAACCTTTACTATAGCTTGACATTGAATGTTTATTTTTATTGTGTAGGATAGGTGGGAGACTAAGAAGTTAAAACGCTAGTTTTAATGGAGTCAATCTTGAAATACCACTCTTTAAACATGAATTTTCTAATCTTGCACCGTTATCCGGTGTAGAAACAGTGTCTGGTGGGTAGTTTGACTGGGGCGGTCTCCTCCCAAAGAGTAACGGAGGAGCACAAAGATTGGCTAATTACGGTTGGACATCGTGAGGTTAGTGTAAAGGCATAAGCCAGTTTAACTGTGAGCGTGATAATGCGAGCAGATGCGAAAGCAGGTCTTAGTGATCCGGTGGTTTCTGTATGGAAAGGCCATCGCTCAACAAATAAAAGGTACTCCGGGGATAACAGGCTTATACCGCCCAAGAGTTCATATCGACGGCGGTGTTTGGCACCTCGATGTCGGCTCATCACATCCTGGGGCTGAAGCAGGTCCCAAGGGTATGGCTGTTCGCCATTTAAAGTGGTACGCGAGCTGGGTTTAGAACGTCGTGAGACAGTTCGGTCCCTATCTGCCGTGGGCGTTGGAAAATTGAGAGGGGCTACTTCTAGTACGAGAGGACCGAAGTGGACGCATCTCTGGTGTTCGGGTTGTCATGCCAATGGCATTGCCCGGTAGCTATATGCGGAAAAGATAAGTGCTGAAAGCATCTAAACACGAAACTTGCCTCAAGATTAGTTTTCCCTGAAAACATTTATGTTTTACTGAAGGGACGTTGGAGACTACGACGTTGATAGGCTAGGTGTGTAAGCATAGTAATGTGTTGAGCTAACTAGTACTAATGACCCGAGAGACTTAACCTTACAACACCAGAGGTGTTTTTCTAAGAATAAAATTATGATAATATTCAATATTATTATAAAATTATAATTAAATATTATAAATAACCTGGTAAAAATAGTGTAATGGTACCACCTGATCCCATTCCGAACTCAGAAGTGAAACGTTATAACGCCGATGGTAGTACGAGGATTCCTTGTGTGAGAGTAGGAAATTGCCAGGTTATAGATTTTTATTATTAAATATTTTTTATTTTTAATTATTTTTAGATTTTTTTTATTATTTTATTTTTAAAATGAATTAATTTATTAATTTATTTTATGAAATTTATTTTTTTAAATATTGAATTAACTGCAGGTATAAGCTTTATAGTTTATATTTTTCACTCGAAGGTAATATATAGATGTCCAAGATTAAAGGTAATGTTAAGTGGTTTAATGAATCTAAAGGTTTTGGTTTCATTACTCCGGAAGATGGTAGTAAAGATGTTTTTGTACATTTTTCAGCTATCCAAAGCAACGGATTTAAAACTTTGGCAGAGGGTCAAAGCGTTGAATTCGAAATTACCGAAGGCGCAAAAGGGCCATCAGCCGCAAATGTTATTAGCTTATAATATTTTTTAAATATTAATGCTTTTCATGAGCCAAGCTTTTGCGGTGCGGATTTTTTTATATACCGCATCGCAAAATTATTTATAAAACCATTCTGACTAAATGTATTTTGCTTAATTCATTATATAAATTTTCTATTTGTTGAAAATTTTGAGCACATATTGTAACAGAAATAGAAAGATAAGTTCCTTTATTACTAGATTTTATTTGTGGTGTATAATCTCCCGGAATATGTATTTGTATAACTTTAATAATATTATTTGTTAATTCTGGTTGTGACAATCCTATCACTTTATATGTAAAAGTACATGGAAATTTTAACATTTTTTCTAATGTAATTTGCATTCTCAATTATTCCAATAAATTTATAATTTTAAAAATAAAAAACTAATGTTTTTATAGTATATGTTTGATGAAACAAGTCAAGAATTAATATTTAATAATTTTAAAAATTTATTTTTAATTTTTCATTTTTTTATTATATTTATTTTTTATCAAGAAAGATTAAAAAAAAATAAATATTTTTTTGAGAGATTTTTATGTTAAAAATTTTTAATTCCTTAACAAAAAAAAAAGAAATTTTTCATGTTAAAAATACAAAAAAATTAAATATTTATGTATGTGGTGTTACAATATATGATTTTTGTCATATTGGGCATGCACGTACTTTTATTTTTTTTGACATAGTAATTAGATATTTTAAAATTTTAGGATATTCTATCTTATATGTTCGAAATATTACTGATATAGATGATAAAATTATTCAACGTGCATTAGAAATAAATGAATCTGTAAAACATTATACAACACGTATGATATATGAAATGAAAAAAGATTTTTATAGTTTAAATTTATTAGTTCCTCAAATAGAACCATGTGTTACGCAATACATTACTGAAATTATTATGATGATAAAAGTATTATTACATAAAAAATATGCATATATTTCAAAAAATGGTGATGTTGTTTTTAAAATTTCAAAATTTAAATCTTATGGAATATTTTCTAATCAAGGGTTGAATTTACATTTTAAAAAAATATTGAATATAGATTTAGATTATGTAAAAAATAATAAAAATGATTTTGTTTTATGGAAATTAAAAAAAAAAAAATGTTTGAAAACTGAAATTTTTTGGAAGTCTCCTTGGGGTTTAGGACGTCCGGGATGGCATATAGAATGTTCAACTTTAAATAATAAATTTTTTAAAAATGGTGCGGATATTCATGGAGGAGGTATTGATTTATTATTTCCTCATCATGAAAATGAACGAGCTCAAAATTTAAGTTTTCAAAAAAATTCTTGTGCAAATTTTTGGATGCATGTAGGTATGGTAATTATCAATCAATCCAAAATGTCTAAATCTTTAAAAAATATTATTACAATTCGAAATTTAATTTGTAATTATTCTGCAGACGTAATACGTTATTATTTGTTATCTACTTATTATCGCCATCCATTAAATTTTTCGGAAATTCAAATTTTACATACAAAGAAAATTATATCTCGTATGTATTCAGTTTTAAAATTATATGATTTATCTAAAATATTTTTTCAAATTATTTATTTAGAACAAAAAAGATTTATAAAATTATTTTTTTCTGCATTAGAAAAAGATTTTAATACTCCTCTTGCATGTTCAATTTTGTATGATTTATCAAAATATATTAAAAAATTATATGGAAAAAATAAAGATTTAGAAATGAAATTAATAGCTACTTTAATTTATTTAGGGAATATTTTAGGTATTTTTTTAAATGTAAAAGAAAAAAATTTTTTTTATCATAAATCGAAATCTTTGCACTTTTCATATTTTATTAAATATTTGATACAATTGAGAAATTTATATCGTCGTAAAAAACAATGGGATTTAGCAGATGATATACGTATTCAATTAAAAAATTTAAATATTTTTTTAGAAGATTCAAAAGAAAATTCAAAATATTTTTTTTAATTTTTTTTTTGTTTTTGAAAAGCTTCGAAAGTATTTTGTAATAATGCTGCAACAGTCATGGGACCTATTCCTCCTGGTACTGGAGTAATATATGAAGTTTTTAAAGATACAGTTTTATAGTGTACATCTCCTACAATTTTTTTATTTTTTAAATAATTTATTCCTACATCAATTATAATAGCTCCTTTTTTAATCCATTGACCTAATAAAAAATTTGGTTTACCAATTGCAATAATAATTAGATCAGAAATTTTTGTAAATTTTAAAATGTTTTTGGTAAATTTATGTGCAATAGTTATTGTGCAACCTTTATGTAATAATTCTAAAAACATAGGACGTCCTACTGTAATTGAAGAGCTAATAATTAATGCATTAAAGCCTTTTATATTAATTTGATAATGTTCTAATAATGTTATAATTCCTCGTGGAGTACATGAACGAAAGGAAGAATTTTTTAAATATGATAATCCAATATTGTACGGATGAAAACATTCGACATCTTTTTTAGGTGAAATATGTCGAAATATAGTAAGAATATTTAAATGTTTAGGAATAGGTAATTGAATTATAATACCATCTATATTAATATTTTTGTTTAATTCTTGAATTTTTTTTAAAACTTTATCTTCTGAAATAGAAATGTTGAATATATAATATTGTATGTAAAATCCAACAAAATTTCCTGCTTTTTTTTTATTAGAAATATATAATAATGATTCGGGTTTATTGCCAATCAAAATAATAGCTAATCCGGGAGGTCTATGATAATTATAAATTTCTAATTTTACTTTTTTTTTTAGTGTTTTTAAGATTTTTAAAGAAATTTTTTTTCCATTTAGAATTTTTGTATTCATATTATAATTTCCATTTTTTTAAAGTTATATTTTTTCAAAATAGATAGTTTTTTTTTAAAAAAAAATATTGCACTTTCTTGATTATTCGATATAATTAAAAATTATTATATTTTTTTGCGCTCTTAGCTCAATTGGATAGAGCAACAGCCTTCTAAGCTGTAGGTTACAGGTTCAAATCCTGTAGAGCGCAAATAATACATATTTTTTTAAATTTAAAGACAAATGAAATATTAAGTTTAATAATTGATTTTATAAAATATACTAAAGTGTATGTTTGATATAAAATTTTAAAAAATTTTTAATAATTTGTAAATTTTTTATTTTTAAATATAATGGAGCTCCTGTATTTTTTTAGGAACTCTCAAAATATTTATTTTTTTATGAAAATATTAATAATTTTTAAAATTTTTAATAGTTATTAATTAAGTAATAATTGATTAATTTTTTGAATGAAATTATTAGGATTTTCTAAATTTCCTTTTTCGACTAAAATTGCTTGTTCAAATAACATTTCAATCCATATTAAAATATTTTTTTCTGATTTAATATTAATAATTTTTTGTATTAAAGGATGTTGCATATTAATTTCTAAAATATATTTTATAGCTGGAACGGTTTGTCCTGCGGCAGTAAACAATTTTGCCATTTGAGTACTCATATCATTTGAATCTGTTACCACAATCACTGGAGTATTAGTTAAACGATGAGTAATTCGAACATCTTTTACTTTTTCTTTTAAAATATTTTTTGTTTTTTCTATAAAAGAAGTATATTGTTGATTGTTTTCTGGTGTAATATTTTTTTTTGGTGTTATCATTTTTTCTAATGAAAGATCAGTTTTACTAATAGATTGAAATTTTTTATTTTCAAATTCTAATAAATAATTCATCATCCATTCATCTACACGATCAGATAATAATAAAACATCAATTTTATTTTCTTTAAAAATTTCTAAATGCGGACTATTTAAGGATGCTTCATAACTTTCAGAAGTTAAAAAATATATTTTCTCTTGATTAGATACAAAATTTTTTAAATAATTTTTTAAAGATAAATTTTGTTCTTTTTGCGGCATATGTAAAGAACTAAATCTTAAAAGATTAGAAATTATGTTTTTATTTTCTGTATCTTCAGCAATTCCTTCTTTTAAAATAATTCCGAAATTATTCCAAAATTTTTGATATTTTTTTGGTTCTTTTTCTTGTAATGTCGTTAATGACATTAAAATACGTTTTGTTAAAATTTTTCGCAAATTTTTAATTAAAGGATTATCTTGTAAAATTTCTCTTGAAATATTTAATGGTAAATCTTGAGAATCAATAATTCCTTTTACAAATCTTAAATAATTTGGTAAAAATTGTGTTGCATCATCCATTACATACACATTTTTAACATATAATTTTAAACCATGTTTATTTTCTCGATTCCACATGTCCCAAGTAGATTTTTGAGGAATATACATTAAACTAATGTACTCTTGAGATCCTTCAATAATATTATGTATCCATGTTAATGGTTTTTCTATATCTTTTGTTAAATATGTATAAAATTCTTGATATTCTTTTTTTGTAATGTTTTTTTTAGGTATAGTCCAAATTGCTTTAGCTTTATTAATTTGATCCCAAGATATAATTTTTTTTTTTTCATCATATTTAGAAATTTCAATTGGAATTGAAATATGATCAGAATATTTTGAAACAATATTTTTAATTTTCCATTCTTCTAAAAATTCATGTTCAGTAGATTTTAAATGTAAAATTATTTGTGTTCCGATTTCTTGAATTGGGATTTCTTCAAGAGTATATGTTCCTTTTCCTTCTGATTCCCATAATAAACCTTGCTTATTTTTTAAATTTGCATGTCGAGTATATACTGATACTTTTTTTGCAACAATAAATGTTGAATAAAATCCAACTCCAAATTGTCCAATAAAATCATTTTTTTCTTTTTTATTTTTTTGTAATTTTTCTAAAAAATTTTTAGTTCCAGATTTTGCAATTGTTCCTAAATTATTTATAATTTCATCTTTTGTCATTCCAATTCCGTTATCTATAACAGTAATGGTATGATTTTTTTTATCTAAGGATATTTGAATTTTAAAAGGATTAATAAGTTTTTTATATTGATCCGGATGAGATAATTGAGAAAAACGTAATTTTTCAATAGCATCGGAAGAATTTGATATTACTTCACGTAAAAAAATTTCTTTATTAGAATATAAAGAATGTATCATAAGATGTAATAATTGTTTAACTTCTGATTGAAAAACATGAGTTTTTTTTGTTTTTTGATCCATTTTAAAATTTTCCTATAATGAATTATTTATTTTTTCAAAAAAAATTTATATTATTAAAATATAATATATTATTTTAGCTGGTGTTCTGTTATTCGTCGAGATTTTTTTTTAAAAAAAAAATAAAATTTTTTTAAAAAAAAGTTATTATTTTTTAATTATATTTTTGGTTTGTGTTTCTAAAATTTTTTGTATGGCTTGATTAAATGCGGCAATAATCAAGTCTATTGTTACTTTTTTATCAGTAATATTAAATAATGTATTATCAATTTTTATTTTTTGACAATGATATAAACCATTCAAATATACTTTAACTAATCCTGCACCTGATTCTCCTTTTACAACAATGTTTTTAACTTGGGTACGAATTTTTTCCATATTTTTTTGCATGTTTTGCGCTTGATTTAATAATTTTTCAAAATTTTCTTTTGTAAACATATTTTTTCCTAATTAAATTTTTAGAATTAAATTTCATGATAAATTTGAAGAAAAAGTATTTCTAGTCCAATACGGATATTTGGAGCATATTTTAAATTTTTTCTTCCATTTATTAAAATTGTATAATATTTTTGTATTTTTTCAAAAGATGTTATTTTAGCAAAATTATAAATTTTTTTTATTGAATATAAAGATTTTTTTAAAGATTTAGATTGGTTTGATAATGTGACTTGTAATAGTGCAATATAATGAAATAATTGAATTATTTTTATTAATATTTCTTCTAAGGAAATACTCAAATTTTCTAAAAAATCTAATAATTTAAAAATTTTTTGTAGATCTTTTGTCAAAATATATTTTACAAATTTTATAATATGTTTAGAATGACAAATTCCTAGTATTTGTGTTACTTTTTCATAAGTAATTTTTTTATGCATTTCAGAAGCAATAACTAGTTCTGTCATATTGATAGCATCTCGTATACTTCCAGAGGAATTTTGAGATAATAATTCTATAGCTTTGGATTCTATATCAATTTTTTCTTTTTTCAAAATTTTTTTTAAAAATTTATAAATTTTTTTTTCATGTATAGGTTGTAAATGTAATTGTAAACATCGTGATCGTATAGTATAAGGTAATTTTTCTAATTCAGTTGTTGCTAAAATAAATTTAACGTGTTTTGGAGGTTCTTCTAATGTTTTCAAAAGAGCATTAAAACTATGTTTTGATAACATATGAATTTCATCAATTAAATAAATTTTAAAACGTCCTATAATTGGTGTATAATGTATAGATTCTAAAACTATTTTAATATCTTCTATTTTTGTTCGTGAAGCTGCATCAAGTTCAATAAAATCTAAAAATTTTCCTTGTTCTATAGAGATGCAATTATTGCAAATACGACAAGGTAATGTTGTAATACTTTTTAAGCAACTCAAACTTTTAGCTAATATTCTAGCTAATGTTGTTTTTCCGATTCCTCGTATTCCGGTAAATAGCCAGGCATGATGAATTTTTTTTAAATTAATAGAATTTATTAATAATTGTACAATATATTCTTGACCTATTACTTCTTTAAAAATCTGAGGTCGCCACTTATTTGCTAAAACTGTATATTGCATATAGAATCCTATTCATAAAATTTAAAATTTTTTTTTAAAAAAAATTTTACTAGACTTTTTATAAAATTTAGTGTTTAATTAAAAAAGATTATTTTTTTACAATTTATAAAATAATGTTTTTTATAAATTTTTAAAAATCCTGTTAGAATTAGAATACTATTAATATTTAAACATCTGGTCAGGTTTGGAAAAAAGCAGCCAAATTAAATACAATAGGTATTGGAAAATCTAACAGGATTTTTAATATTTTTAAAAAATTAATGTTTAAAAGATATTTTTTTCTTGTAATTGAAAAGAATATATTTTCCAATAAAATCCTTTTTTTTTTAATAATTCTACATGAGAACCTTGTTCAATTATTTTTCCTTGATCTAAAACAATAATTTTATCAGCATTAATAATTGTCGATAATCGATGTGCAATAACAATAGTAGTAGTATATTTTTTGATTTCTGATAATGTATGATTAATTTTTTGTTCTGATTCAGCATCTATATTAGCTGTAGCTTCATCAAAAATTAATATTTTTGGACGTGTAACTAAAATTCTACTTATTCCAATTAATTGTTTTTGTCCTTGTGATAAATTTTTTCCTTGTGGGTCTAATTGAGTGGTAATATTATGTGGTAAAGTTTTTACTAAAGAATTTAATTGTACTTTTTTAATTATTTTTAATATTTCTTCATCTTTTATTTTTCTACCTAAAGTAATATTTTGTTTAAACGTATCACACAAAATTGTTGGTTCTTGTTGCACCATAGCAATGTTTTTACGTAATTTTTTTTTTTTTAGTGATTTAAGATCTTTTTTATCTAAAAATATTTTTCCTGTATATTCTGGATAATATCCCATTAAAAGTTTTGCTAAAGTACTTTTACCACTTCCTGTTTTTCCTACTAAAGCTATAAAACTATTATTTTTAATTTTTAAATTGATATTATGTAATATTTTTTTTTCTTTTATATTATAATAAAAATTCACATTTTTAAATTCTATTTCACCAGTGGTCCATGGTAAATTATTCATTCCATATGTTTGTTTTTCAGAATTTAATAATGTAAAAATTCTTTCAGAAGATACAATAGCTTGTTGTAATAAAGATTGTTGATTTGCCATAGAAATTAGAGGTTCATTTAAACGCCCTAAATAGTTCATAAATGTATATAATATACTAATATTTAGTACATTATAATTAGATAGTTTAAAAAACATAATAATCATTACTAAAATTATTGAAGAAATAAAACTGAGTAAAGGTCGTAATAAAAGACCATCAAGACGTAACATTTTCATACGTTCTGAATAATTTTTTTTACTAATTAATTCAATTTTTTTAATAAATTTTTTTTCTTGTTGAAATTGTTGGATGATAATAATTCCATTTAACATTTCATTAATGATTACATTCAATTGTGTAATAGAATTTTTAATTTTTTGAATAATAGGTTTACTATATTGTTGATGGATAAACATGATTAAAGTCACAATAGGAATCATTAGAGAGCTAATTAAAGCCATTTTATAATCTAAATAAAACATAGATATTAAAATTAAAAAAAATAATATAAAATTTTTTAAAATGGAAGAAATTATTACGTCATAAAATTCTTTGATAGATTCAGTATCATTAATAATATTTGTGACTAAATTTCCAATGGGAACTGTATCAAATATTTTCATAGGTTGCTGTAAAACGGAATGCATAACTTGAAGTCTAATTTTTTGAATAATAGAAATAGAAATTTTATTAAATGTTATTTTTTGAATATAATTTAAACTTGCTGAAATAATTTGTAATATTAAAAAAATAAAAACTAAATAAATAGATGTTACATAATTATAATTTTTTATAGTTAAGATATTTTTTAAAAACATGCTAATAATAATTGGTCCCAATATTTCTGTTACTATAGAAAAAAACATTAATATGCAGGAAAAAATTAAAGATTTTTTATGATTTTTATAATAAGATAATAATTTTTTTAAAGTCAACCAAGATTGTATGGTATTATTCACGATATTATAAGTTCCTTTATATAGATTTTTTGTCTCTTGATTAAGTTTTAAATTTTTGATAATGATACATTTTCTGATACCAATTTTCTTCTTTCATTAATAACTCATGGGTACCTTTTTGAAGAATAACTCCATTTTTTATTACAATAATAAAATCAGCTTTTTTTAAAATAGATAATTTATGAGAAATAATGATAAAAGTTTGATTTGGTAATTTTTGATTATAAAGATTTTTTAAAATTTTTTGTTCTGTTTCGTTATCTACTGCAGATAAGGGATCATCTAAAATTAAAAGTTTAGGAGAAGTTAAAAAAGCTCGAGCAATAGCAATTCTTTGTTTTTGACCGCCAGATAATGAAACTCCACCTTCTCCAATATAAGTATTATATCCTTCAGAAAAATTTTTTATTTCATCATGAATTTCAGAAAGTTTTGCTGCATTAATAATTTCATTTTCGGAAGCAGAAGATTTTCCGAAAGAAATATTATTTAAAATATTATCTGAAAAAAGTAAAGGAGATTGCTCTACGACAGAAATATGTTTTCTCCAATTTTTTTTAGAAATATTGTTAATATTGTATTGATCATATAAAATAATACTATTTTTATTTGTGTAAATTCCTTGTATGATTTTTATTAACGTTGTTTTTCCCGCTCCCGTTGGTCCACAAATTCCTAAAATTTTTCCTGGAAGAAGTTTAAAATTAATTTTATGTAAGGTATTATTATGCCGAATAGGATATTTAAAATTTTTAATTTGAACGTTTAAAATACCTATTTTTTTTAGTGTAATTTTTTTTTGAGAATTTTTATGTTTTTTTTCAGATAATATTGTTTGTATTCTTTCCCATGAAACGCTTCCACGTTCTACAATATTAAATAACCAAGCTAAAGCTAACATTGGCCAAATCATAGTGCCTAAATATAATAAAAAACTAGTTAATTGACCAAATGTTATTTTATGTTGAGAAATTAAAAGACTTCCTCCTAAAACAGCAATTAAATTAGAAATTGAAATTGCTAAATAAATAATAGGATCAAATTGAGCATCAATTTTAGTTATGTTTAAATTTTTTTGACTTGTATTATCTGATAAAATTGAGAATTTTTCTAGTTCTTTTTTTTCTAATCCAAAACTGCGAATCATACTAATGTTACTTAAACAATCTTGCGTATAATTTGTTAAAAGAGAAAAAGATTTTTGAGATTTTTGATAACAAATATGTATTTTTTTTCCAAATTTTTTAACAATAAAAGCCATGATTGGAAGTGGTAATAAAGACGCTAAAGAAAGTTTATAATCAATTCGTATGCACATAGTTAAAAAAACTGAACATCCTAATACTAATGAATCAATTAAAGTTAATACACCTTCTCCAGCTGCGAAAACTACTTTATCTATATCGTTTGTAACTTTTGCCATTAAATCGCCATTTTTAGCAGTATTGTAAAATTTTGCATTTTTATAAATTAAAGAAGTACAAAATTTAGTCCGTAGTTCTGTGGCTAATTTATATGAAGCACCAAATAGTAAAATACGCCAAAAATATCTTAATATATAAATCAGACCACTAATAAGAACTACTAAACACATCCATTGTAAAGTTTGTGTATTATTAATATTTTTATGATAAATATCATCAATAATTTTTCCAATAATAGTAGATGGAAATAATTGTAAAATAGTTACTGAAGTTAATAAAAAGAACGCACCTAAATACCTTTTCCATTCTTTTTTAAAATACCAACTTAATTGTTTAAATAATTTCACAAAATTACCTTTTTTAAAATAAAAATTAAATATAATAAAAAAATACAAATATTTTTTTGTAAAATTTAATGTAAAAAATTTTTAAAAAAATATAATAATTATATCAGTTTTTTTTTTAAAAAAAAAATATTTTTTTTAAACTTAATATAAATCTTTTAATTTTATATTTTTATCTATAAAATATAAATTTTTATTATAAAAAAATTTTTCTTAAATATTAGATATAAAAAGCTGGCAATGAAAAAAATTTGCCAGCGATATTTTGTATATATAATTTTTAAAATATTTTTTATAAAAATTTTTTAATATATATTTAATATGGATTTTTTTCTAATGCTATAGTTAGTATTTCTGTAATATTTTCTACAGGATGAATGCATAAATTAGTAGTAATTTTTTTTGGTATTTCTTCTAAATCTCTCATGTTTTCAAAAGGTATTAATACTTTTTTAATACCTCCACGATGAGCAGCGATTAATTTTTCTTTTAACCCACCAATATTTAGCACAGTTCCACATAAAGTGATTTCTCCTGTCATAGCAATATCTGAACGTACAGGATTTTTAGTTAAACAAGAGACAATAGCTGTGCACATAGCAATACCTGCACTAGGACCATCTTTTGGAGTTGCGCCTTCAGGTACATGAACATGGATATCATTTTTTTCATAAAAATCTTTTTTTATATTTAATTTTTTTGCTTGAGATCGTACAACTGTTAAAGCAGTTTGAATAGATTCTTGCATTACTTCACCTAAAGAACCAGTATAAGTTAATTTTCCTTTTCCTGGTATACAAGCACTTTCAATTGTTAATAAGTCTCCACCTACTTCAGTCCAAGCTAATCCTATCACTTGACCTATTTTATTATTTTTATTTTTTTTACCATAAAAATATTTTTTAATACCTAAATATTTTTTTAAATTTTTTTTATTAATGTTAATATATTTTTTTTCTGGATTTAATAACAAATATTTAACAGATTTTCGACAAATTTTAGAGATTGCTCTTTCTAAATTTCTTACACCAGCTTCTCGGGTATAGTATCGAATAATATTAATTAAAGATTCATCATCAATGTTTAATTCATGTGTTTTTAATGCATTTTCTTTCATTTGTTTTTTATATAAATGTTTTTTTGCGATATGAAATTTTTCATCTTCAGTATATCCTGATAAATAAATCACTTCCATACGATCTAATAATGGAGCTGGAATATTTAATGAGTTAGATGTTGCAACAAACATAACATCTGAAAGATCGTAGTCTACTTCTAAATAATGATCATTAAAAGTAACATTTTGTTCAGGATCTAATACTTCTAATAAAGCTGCAGATGGATCGACTCTCATATCACATGATATTTTATCAATTTCATCTAATAAAAAAAGTGGATTTTTAACACCTATTTTAGAAATTTTTTGAATAATTTTTCCTGGCATAGAACCGATATATGTTCTTCGATGTCCTCGAATTTCAGCTTCATCTCTCATCCCTCCTAAAGCCATACGAATATATTTTCGTCCAGTGGCGCGAGCAATAGATTTTCCTAATGAAGTTTTTCCAACGCCGGGAGGGCCGACTAAACAAAGAATTGGTCCTTTAATTTTTTTAATACGATTTTGAACAGCTAAACATTCTAAAATTCTTTCTTTCACTTTTTCTAATCCAAAATGATCTATATTCAATATTTCTTGAGCTTTTTTAATATTTTTTTTGATTTTACTACGATTTTTCCAAGGAACTTGAATCATCCATTCGATATAACTTCGAACTACAGTTGCTTCAGCAGACATTGTAGGCATTAGTTTCAATTTAGACAATTCCATTTCAGTTTTTTGTTTTGCTTCTTTTGGCATTTTTGATATTTTAATTTTTTTAGCTAATGTATCATATTCATCTGGAATTGAATCTAAATCTCCTAATTCTTTTTGTATTGCTTTCATTTGTTCATTTAAATAATATTCTCTTTGACTTTTTTCCATTTGTTTTTTAACACGATTTTGTATTCTTTTGTCTAATTTTAATAATTCCATTTCAGATTGCATTATAGACATTAAAAATTCTAATCTTTGATTTATTTTTTCTGTTTCTAAAAACTTTTGTTTATCTTGCAATTTTAAAGGCATATGAATAGCAATAGCATCACCTAATTTTTCAGCAGTCTGAATTTTTTCTAAAGTTTTTAAAATATCATAAGAAATTTTTTTATTTAATTTAATATATTTTTCAAATTGAATAATTGTAGTTTTAATTAATACTGTTTGTTCTTGTGGAGATAATTTAAAAACGGTGATTTTTTTTAATTTCGCAAATAAAAAATATTCATTGTTTGTATATTGTATAATTTTTGCGCGACATAATCCTTCAACTAATATTTTAATTGTTCCGTCCGGTAAAGTTAAAAATTGTAAAATATTAGAAATTGTTCCAGTTTCAAAAAGTTCTTTTTCTGTTGGATTTTCTATTACGGCATTTTTTTGAGCAATTAACATAATTTTTTTATTATTTTCAAGAGCTGACTCAATACATTTAATAGATTTTTTGCGGCCAATAAATAATGGAATAACCATGTTTGGATATACTACTACATCACGTAAAGGTAATACTGGCATTTCAAGATATTCAGAACGACCAGAATTCATAAATATGTCTCTTTCTTTAGTTAAAATGAATTACAATTATATTTTTTATAAAATTTTATATAATAAAATAAGGAGAAATTGACATTTTTTTAAAATAATAGATTTTATTATAATTTTTTATTTATAAAAATTTAATATAAATTTTATAAAAATGTTATTTTAGGTTTTGAAATACCTATTACTACTTCTTTATCAATATATATTTTATGAACATTTTTATAATCTGGTAAGTGATACATTGTATCTAATAGTAATTTTTCTAAAATAATTTTTAAACCTCGAGCTCCTGTATTTTCTTTTTTTGCTTGTTTTGCGATTTCAGAAAGTGCATTTTTTTGAAATTCTAATATAACGTTATCTAATTTAAATAATATTTGATATTGTTTAATAATAGAATTTTTTGGTTTTAATAAAATTTTTTCTAATTGTATTTGATTTAATTTTTTTAATGTAACTAAAATTGGAAGTCGTCCAATAAATTCAGGAATTAATCCAAATTTTATTAAGTCTTTAGGATATATTTCAGAAAATTCTATTTTATTAGATTTTTTAATATTTTTATGAAAAATTTTAGAATTAAATCCAATTAAAGTTTTTTTTTGTAATCTATTTGAAATAATGCGTTGTAATCCTGTAAAAGATCCGCCACATATAAACAAAATATTTGTAGTATCTATTTTAATAAATTCTTGATTTGGATGTTTACGTCCTCCTTTTGGAGGTACTGAAGCAATAGTTCCTTCAATAATTTTTAATAAAGCTTGTTGTACACCTTCACCGGATACATCTCTTGTTAAAGAAACATTCTCTTTTTTTTTAGAAATTTTATCTATTTCATCAATGTATATAATACCTTGTTGTGCAGCTTCAACGTTAAAATTACATTTTTGTAATAAAGAGTGCAAAATATTTTCGACGTCTTCTCCTACATATCCTGCTTCAGTAAGTGTAGTTGCATCTGTAATAACAAAAGGAACTTGAATAAATTTTGCTAATGTTTTTGCTAATAAAGTTTTTCCGCATCCAGTAGAACCAATTAATAAAATATTACTTTTTTCTAATTCAATGTTGTTATTTTGAACATATTGTAATCGTTTATAATGGTTATAGACAGCTACTGATAATACTTTTTTTGCATGTTTTTGACCAATAACATATTGATTTAAATGTTCATAAATTATTTGAGGTTTAGGAACACAAAAATTTATTTTTTTTTTTTTTTGTTCTTGTTCAGTAAAAAAAGTAGCGCAAATATTAACACAAGTTTTACAAATTTTTAAATACGGACCAATAATTAATTTAGATTTCTTATTTTGTTTTTTTTGACAAAAATTACAATAAATATTATTTTTAGATTCAATTGTATGATCCATATATTTTCTCTTAATAATTTTCAAAAATATTAAATAAATTTTAAAATATAAAAAATTTTATTATTTTTCTTCATTACGTTTTATAAAAATTTTATCAATAATACCGTATTTTAAAGATTTTTCAGGAGATAAAAAATAATCTCGTTCAGTATCTAATTCTATTTTTTTAATATCATTTTTAGTATGATATGCAATTAATTCATTAATTTTTTTTTTCATTTTTTGTATTTCATGAGCATGAATAATAATATCTGAAGCTTGTCCTCTAAATCCTCCAGAGGGTTGATGTAACATAATACGTGAATTTGGTAAACAAAATCTTTTTCCCGGTGTCCCTGAACATAATAATACAGATGCCATAGAACATGCTTGTCCTAAACATATGGTATTAATATTTGGTTGAATAAATTGCATAGTATCATAAATAGATAATCCAGATGTTATAATGCCTCCTGGAGAATTAATATATAAAAAAATATCTTTTGTTGGATTTTTAGATTCTAAAAATAATAATTGTGCAATAATAGAGTTAGATAAAGTATCATTAATAACTCCTGTTAAAAAAATAATACGATCTTTTAATAATCGTGAATAAATGTCATATGTATGTCCATATGAAGAAGTATTTTCGATAATATATGGAGCAGACATATCAGAATTTATGTTTTTTTGTGTGTAATAAAAAGAATATGGCATATAATTGTATTCTCAAGAAGTTAAATAGCAGTTAAGAGAAAAATATAGTGTAATAATTTTTTGAGGTATTATAAAAGATTTTTTATATTCTAAAAAATATAAAAAAATAAATTTTAATGAGGTATTTTGAAGTTTTTAAGTATTTTACGATGTTTATATAGGAAAATTATATATTCATAATTTATTTTTGAAAATTAAACTATTTTTTAAAATAAAATATTTTTTATAATAAAAACATTTTATTTAAGAGTGCAAATCTCGCATACACAAAAAATTTTTATGTGTTTTAGTATGTTGTTTTAACCATTCAGGAACAGTATATAAATATAAATTTAGACTTGCAATATATTCATAAAAATATATTTTTAAAATATTGTAAACAAATTGATGACGTTTTAATAAATTCATTTTTAAAAAATTTTTAGATACTATAATTAAAGTATAATGTTTTTTTTTTTTTTGTTTTTTAATATGGAATTTACTATGATTTTGAATTTGAATATGATATAAAATAATTTTTTTTTTTAATGTATTTAAAATTAAATTTTTCATGTTTAAAAAATAAATCCTTTTTTAAATAATTATAGATTTTTAAAAGTTTTAAAGAGGATTAAAAATTGTATTTATATAATAAATGTCAAATATAATTTTTATTATAAATTATTTTTTTTTAAAAAAATATTAAAAATGTATAATTAGAATAGTATATAATATTCAATTAAATAATAAAAATAATTTATTATTTTTTCTAAATTATAAATTAAAATATTTTTATTTTTAAAATAATAGTATAACAGTTTTTTTAAAAAAAAAAATTAATTTCTTTTTTTAAGAAAAATTATCTTGAAAAATTTTTAATAATTTTAAAAAAAAATTTTAAAAATTTTTTATTTTTTTATTAAAAAAATAAATTATTATATTTTTTAAAAATATTAATATTTATAAAAAATGAGATAAATTTAATATGTTTAAAAATAACAATATCAAAAAATTTTATAAAATTTTTATTTTATGTGGATTATCTTTTTTTTTAACTGCTTATTCTAAAAACAATTTTTTTAATTTTTCTTCTGGATTAATTTCACAAATAGAATATTCATTAATGTGGACTGTCTTTAAAGTAATGTTAATTATAGTAATTCCGGTATTTTTTTTAACTTTTTTTATTTTATATAAATATCATAAAAATAACAGAACTGAAATATATCAACCTGATTGGTCTCATTCTTATAAAATTGAAATAGTTATTTGGTTGATACCAATTTTAATGGTTTTATTTTTATCTCATTTGTCCTATAAATATACACATTTATTGGAACCACATAAAAATATTAAAAGTTCGATTACCCCAATTGTAATAGAAGCTGTTTCATTAGATTGGAGATGGTTGTTTATTTATCCAAAATACAAAATTGCTACTATTAATGAAATAGTCATTCCGATTAATACTCCCATACATTTTAAAATTACTTCTTATTCTGTAATGAATTCGTTTTTTATTCCATCATTAGGTAGTCAAATTTATTCTATGGCTGGTATGAAAACTCAACTAAATTTAATTTCTAATACTTTGGGTAATTTTACAGGTATTTCTTCAAATTATAGTGGAGCTGGATTTTCAAATATGAAATTTCAAGTTAGAGTAGTAAAAAATTTTAAAAATTTTTATAAGTGGAAAAATAGAGTACAAAAATCTATTTTAAATTTAAATACTTTAAAAAAATTTTTAAAACTTGCTACTCCGACTGATAATTTTAAAATAAAATATTTTTCTTCAGTAAATAAAAATTTATTTCAAAATATTATTAATTTATTTAAATAAAAAAATAATATATTTTTTATTAAATGATTAATTTTTTGTTTTTAATAAGGAAATTCAATGTTTGGAAAATTAAAAATTTCTTCTTTTCCGTTTCAAGAACCAATAATTTTAGGTACTTTTATAATTTTATTAATTATTGGTATTGGTATTTTATCTTATTTAACATATACAAAAAAATGGAAATATTTATGGAATTCTTGGTTTACAACTGTAGACCATAAAAAAATTGCAATTATGTATTTAATTTTAAGTTTTTTAATGTTTATTCGTGGTTTTATAGATGCTGTTATGATGCGTATGCAGCAATTTTTATCTTCTTCTGAAAATTTTTCCGGTTTTTTACCATCACATCATTATGACCAAATTTTTACCGCGCATGGGGTCATTATGATTTTTTTTGTTGCTATGCCGTTAGTAATAGGGTTAATGAATTTTATTATTCCATTGCAAATTGGTGCTAGAGACTTAGCATTTCCAACCTTAAATAGTATAAGTTTTTGGTTAACAGTTAGCGCTATGATATTAATGAATTTATCTTTAATTTGTGGAGAATTTGCGAAAACTGGTTGGTTAGGTTATCCTCCATTATCAGAATTACAATATAGTCCTGGAGTTGGTGTAGATTATTGGATTTGGATATTACAAATTTCTGGTTTAGGTACAATATTTACTGCTATTAATTTTTTAGTTACTATTTTTAAAATGAGAACTTCAGGTATGAAATTGTTTCGTTTACCAATTTTTACTTGGGCTTCATTATGTACAAATATTTTAATATTAATTTCTTTTCCTGTTTTAAGTATTACTTTAGGATTGTTAACTTTAGATAGGTATTTAAATTTTCATTTTTTTACCAATGATTTTGGTGGAAATATGATGGTATATATAAACTTAATTTGGATTTGGGGACATCCAGAAGTCTATATTTTAATATTACCAATGTTTGGAATTTTTTCTGAAATTGTATCTACATTTTCTAAAAAAAAAATATTTGGTTATGTTTCATTAGTTTGGGCTACAATTGTTATTACAGTTCTTTCTTTTATCGTTTGGTTACATCATTTTTTTACTATGGGTTCTGGTGCACATGTAAATACATTTTTTAGTATTACAACTATGATTATTGCAATACCTACTGGAGTTAAAATTTTTAATTGGTTATTTACAATGTATCGTGGGCGCATTCAATTACATTCTTCAATGTTATGGACAGTTGGTTTTTTAATTACTTTTACAATTGGAGGAATGGCAGGAGTACTTTTAGCAATACCACCTATTGATTTTATTTTACACAATAGTTTATTTTTAGTAGCTCATTTTCATAATGTAATCATTGGAGGGGTAGTATTTGGAAGTTTTGCTGGACTTACATATTGGTTTCCTAAAATTTTTGGTTTTAAATTAAATGAAAAATGGGGTATTAGATCGTTTTTTTTATGGATTATAGGATTTTTTGTAACTTTTATGCCATTATATCTTTTAGGATTAATGGGCATGACACGTCGTCTAAGTCAAAATATTAATAAAAATTTTCATATGTTATTAATTATTTCTATGTGTGGTGTTATATTTATTTTTTTAGGTATTTTGTCACAAATTATTCAAGTTTATATATCATTTAAAAATCGTAAAAAATATATAGATAATACAGGAGATCCATGGGATGGTCGTACTTTAGAATGGTCTATACCTTCTCCCCCTCCTATTTATAATTTTTCTATTTTACCAAAAGTTACAAGTAAAGATGCTTTTTGGAAAATGAAAAATACTCAACAAAAAGAAATTATAAAAAAAAAATATGTATCTATTCATATACCTGCCAATGATCATTTTGGTTTTTTTTTAGGATGTTTAACAACAATTTTTGGTTTTTCAATGGTTTGGAGAATTTTTTGGTTATCAGGTCTTATGAGTATTAGTATAATAATATTAGTAGTTTTAAAAAGTTTTATTTCTCTTCCTGAAATAATAATTTCTAAAAAAATAATTCGAAATTCTGAAAAAAAATAAATTTTATATAATAGGAAGACAATGATTTTTCAAAAAAAAAAAATACATCAATATTCTATAAAAAAAGATATTCAAAAAGACAAATTTGAAAATAATGTTTTTGGTTTTTGGTTATATTTAATGAGTGAATGTATTATATTTTCTATTTTGTTTGTTGTATTTTTTATAATGAATAAAAATAGACAGTTAAATCAATTATTTGATCAAAAAATTGTATCTTTATGGACAATTTTTTTAGAAACATTTTTTTTATTAAGTACTTCTTTTTTAAATAGTTTTTTAGTTTACATTTTAGATAAAATATCTTTTAAGTATGTTTTATATTTAATTTTATCTATTTTATTTTGTGGTATGACATTTTTATATATAGAAATTTCAGAATTATATAAAATTTTTTGTTTTTTTTGTTTAAATAAAATTAATGGATTTTTTTCATCTTTTTTTGCATTATTAGGAATGCATTGTTTACATGTATTTTTTGCTTTATTGTGGACATTTGTATTATTATTACACATTTTTAAAAATACAATTATAAAAAATGTATATAAAAATTTTGTATGTTTAAATTTGTTTTGGCATTTTTTAGATATTATTTGGTTATTTATTATAACATATATATATTTATTAAATAATATCATTTAAATTTTTGGTATAATTATGTTAACAAAAAAAAATATTTTTTTTTTTTTAAAATCACCTGTAATAGGATTTTTAATTCTTTTAATATTAACAACATTTACATTTTTTTTTATTATTTTTGGAAATTGTTCTTATATTGTTAAAAAAATAATTATTATTTTAAATTTTTTTGTACAAATTTTTATCCATGGATATTATTTTATATATGTTAAAAAAGAATTTAAAAGATTTTGGAATATTATTTCTTTATTATTTACTTTTTTAATTATTTTTATAATTTTTTTGGGATCTTTATGGATTATGAAAAATTTAAATCATTAAAAATTTTTAAAAAAAATTTTTTTAATTTTTTAAAAATATTGATTTTATTTAAACCAGGTATTATTATTGGAAATAGTTTATCATTTTTAACCGGTTTTTTTCTAGCATCTCAAGGAAAAATACAATTTTTTTTATTAAAAAATTCTTGGTTAAGTATTATTTGTATAATAGCGTCTGCATGTGTTTTAAATAATATTTTTGATCGCGATATTGATCAGAAAATGAATCGAACAAAAAATCGCATATTATGTCATGAAAATTTATTTTTAATTTTTTTTTCATATTTAATAAGTATTATATTGTTTATTTTTAGTTTTTGGTTTAGTTATAAATCTTATTTGATTAAATATTTTATTTTATCTTTTTTAAGTTTTATCATTTATGTATTTTTATATACTAAATTTTTAAAACGTAATACTATATATGCAACTATAATAGGCGGTATTTCAGGTGCTTTTCCGCCTGTTATAGGATATTTAACTGTTCATAAAACTATAAATTTTTGCTGTATATATTTATTTTTGTTATTTTTTTTTTGGCAAATACCTCATACTTTTTCAATAGCAGTGTATAGATTAAAAGATTATAAAAAAATTAAATTACCTTTATATCCTTTAAAAAAAGGAGTTTTAAAATCTCAAATTATTATGAGTTTTTGTATTATC
Source organism: Buchnera aphidicola (Tuberolachnus salignus) (assembly GCF_900016785.1). Classification (NCBI taxonomy): domain Bacteria; kingdom Pseudomonadati; phylum Pseudomonadota; class Gammaproteobacteria; order Enterobacterales; family Erwiniaceae; genus Buchnera; species Buchnera aphidicola. Next base: position 337,144 of record NZ_LN890285.1, on the reverse strand, counting down.
TTAAATATATTATTTTTATTTAAGATTTTCGAAAATAGTTTATTAAATTTTAATAATTTTTTAATTATATTTTTTTTTTATAGTTTATGGTTATTTTTTTCTATTTTTGGACGGTTAATTTATTCTATAAAAAAATGGTCATATTATATGTTTTTATATTCTCTTATAGTATTAATAATACAAAGTTTTTTTTTAATTGATTTTTTTCATTGTAAAATTATATACTTATGAACATATATGAATATTTGATAATCCTGAAATTTGACAAGCTATTTGTAGAGGTTTTTTGGGAAATAAAACAAATAAAGTTTGAGTATTTAAACTAATTTTATATTTTTTTGATATTGAAATAATAATCATTTTTAAAGTTGGAATATTTTGATATTTTTTGTAAAAGTTTCTAATAAAAGAAACAATATACCAATGTTTTAAGGTCAAAAAAATATTGTATTTTAATGCAATTTTTTGAGCAATTTGATAATTCCATTTTTTTTTTTTATTTTTTTTTTGTAACATGAAAAAATTCATTAGTTGATTTAATTAATTTAATATTTTTAAAATAATTGATATTTTATTTTTAATAAAATGATTCTTTTTAAAAACAAAATTTTATAAATATTTTCTAAATATACATATTTTATGTATATTTAGGTTTTTTAAAAAATTATTAATTTCATAAATTTTTTTTATTTTTTTTTATTAAATACATAACAATTTTATCTAAAACGCCGTTAATAAATTTATGACTTTTATCTGCACCAAATATTTTAGCTAATTCAATTCCTTCGTTAATTGAAACTTTATATGGAATATCTTTTCTATTTAAAATTTCAAATAATGAAATTCTTAAAATTATTTTTTCTATATTTCCTAAAATTTTAATTTTTCTTGATAAATAAGGAATCATAAAAATGTCTAAAAATTTTATATTATCTATTACTCCATTAATAATATCATAAAAATAAATCAAATCAATTTTTCTAATATCATTCTTTTTAAAAAAATATTCTATTATTTCTGGATTTAAAGAATTTTTAGAAATTTGCCAAGCATATAAAGTTTGCAAAGCTATAATTCGGGCTTCTCGTCTTTTTTTCGGAATCATATGTACGATCTCTAAAGAGTTTTTTAAAAAAAAATGTATATTATTTTTAAAAAAATTTATTTTTTAAAAAAATTCTTGTTTTTAAAAAAAAAATATTATATACTATAAAATAATAAAAGCGGGGTGGAGCAGTCAGGTAGCTCGTCGGGCTCATAACCCGAAGGTCGTTGGTTCAAATCCAGCTCCCGCAACCAGATTTTTTAAAAATTTTAAATATATTGATGTATTCCAGAATATTTTTTTTGTGTAGTATTTAAAGTTTTTAAAAGTATTTTAGGATTAATATATATTAATATTTTTTTTTTTGTTCTTGTAATAGCGGTATAAAATAATTCTTTAGTTAATAAATTAGTATGATAATTTGGAAAAATTAGAATTATTTGATTAAATTCTGATCCTTGGGATTTATGAATAGTAATTACCCAAGCACTTTTAAAATTTGTAATTAAAAATGGATCATAAAAAATTAAAGAATTATTTTCAGAATAAAAAAAAATTTTATATTTTTTTTTGTGAATTAAACAAATACCAATTGTTCCATTAAATAATTTTAATTTAGTATTATTTTTTGTAATTATAATAACTTTTCCATGATACCATATCTTATTTATTTTTTTATTGTATTTTTTTATTTGAGTATATTTTTCATAAAAATAATTATCTAAAAAATTATTTAAAAAAATTGTTCCAAAATATCCTTCATTAGTTACACATAAAATTCTTTTTTTATGAAAATTTCTTAAAATTTCTTTTATGTTTTTAGATTTTTTTATATATTTCCAATGTTTTTTATATAATTTTTTAATTTTTTTTAACATTTTATAAAAACATTTCGAAGTTTTAATATTTTTATATAAAAAGTTTTGTGTATTTTTAAAATAATTTAAATTATTTAATGTAATTTTTTTTTTTTCTTCTAATATTTTTGTTATATAAATTATTTGTTTATTTTCTTTAAATCGATAATTTTTTTTTAAAATAGTAATAGAATTTTTTAAGTTTTGAAAAGAAATATTTTTTGAAATAATAACTTTTTCATTAGTTAAATTATATAAATGTTGAGAAAATTTTTTATTATATTGATTACATGCTTTAAAACAAATTTCTTTTAAAATAGATGCCATTTCAATTGGAGGTAATTGGTTAATATCTCCTAAAAAAATTATTTTTGTTTTTTTTGAAATTTTTTTGCAAATTAAAGACATCATTTGAATGTCGATCATAGATGATTCATCGATTATTAAAATATCTATTTTTTTTTTTTGTATAATTTTTAATTTGTTTAAAGAATTTTCTTTTTTATCTAATAATTTATGTAAGGTCATAGAATATATAAAATTTTTTTTTTTAAAATTATATTTTTTTTTTTTAAAAAAAAACGTTTGAATTGTTTCATATAATTGAAAAGTAGCTTTTCCTGTTAGAGCTGTTAACGCAATATGTAATGGACGAGTTTTTGTTTTTATTATTATCATTAAAAAATATGCAATTAATGTTGTTTTTCCAGTTCCTGGTCCTCCAATTAAAAAAGAAATTTTATTTAATAACAATATTCCCAATGAGATTTTTTGTTGCGAATCTAAAAAGTTTTTACAAATATTTTGATATTCTTTTTTAAATTTTTTAATTTTATTTAAATAATTTGGATTAGTTCTTTTTAAGAAAAAAATAATATTTTTTTCTATTTCCCAATAACGAAATAAATATACCATATTTTTTTTAATAATATAGGGAATTTTTTTTTGTTTTTTTTTTTTCCAAAATTCTAAGTTTTTGAAAAGTTCCCAAAATTTTTTTAATTGTACAATTTTTTTTTGAAGAAGATGATTAGTAAAAAAATATTTAATTGGTAGACAAGTATGACCATAATGAATCGCATGATTTAATATTAATAAAATTAATAAATTTTGAATTGAAAAATATGATATAAGATTTTTAAAACAATAAAAGTCTATTTCTTGAATTATTTTTTTATTTTTTACTTTTTCTAAAATTTTTAATATTTTTTCTTTAGTTAAGTTCATTTTATTTTCCGGAAAAAAGTAAATCTAATTTTTCAATTAAGATTTTTTTGGGTTGATGAAAAAAAATACCATTTTTATTTTTGATGTTGTCAAATGCTCTTAAAAAGAGATATATAATTCCACCGAAATGAATAGTAAACTGATAATTTTGTAAATTATTTTTTAAATATCGATGTAACGCTAAACTATAAATTTGATATTGAATATCGTAACGATGTTTCATAATTTCTATTTTGATATTTTTTTTATTATAATCTTTATTTTTAGGTCCTAATAAATTAGTTTTATAATCGATGATAAAATATTGATTATTCCAAAAACATATTAAATCAATAAATCCAGTTAACATACCTGTGATACAAGAATATTCTATTTCAGGTAAAATTTGAGAGTTGAAATCAAAATTTTTAATAATTTTATTAAATTTTATGACATCAAATTGTTTTTCAATTGGGATATAAAACTGCATTTCTTGAATATATTGATTTTTTTTTAATTGATTTAAAGAAAATGAATGAGATAATATTGGGCAATGAATAATATTATAAATCCATTTGGATAAAAAATTTTGTTTTTTTTTTGATATTAAGTCTGAATATTTTTTTAAATTAATTTGAAAATTTTTTGAAATTTTAAAAAAATTAATATTTTTTAATATTTTATGTAATAATTTTCCATATTCTTTTCCAGAAGGAAAATTATATGAAGTATAAACATTAATTTTTTTTTTAGTATTAAATTTTTGATTATTTTTAGAAAAAAAATGTATATTTTGTATGTTTTTTTTTTGTTTTTTTAGAATTTTAGAATAACTTAAAATTTCCCAAGGTAATAAAATTTTTATAAAATTTTTTTGTATATTTTTTTTTTTGTAAAATGAGGTTATATTTTTAAATTTTAATATTGTTTTAGTATCATAAATTTGAATAATATTTTTAGACGTATTTTGTAAATAATTTTTAAAAAATAATTTTTTTTTATTAATTCTATTTTTCAACAAAAAGTTTAATGAATTATTATTTTTTTTTTTTTTATGTAATATAAAAGCGAGACTAATACAACAATGTATCTGGCAACGAGTTAATGCAACATATAAAAGCCTTAGTTCTTCTGAAAAATTTTTTTTTTCTAAATTTTTACAATTTTTATGGATATTTTGAATTATTATGTTTTTTTTTTGAATTTTAATGTTAGTTTTAAAAAATAAATTAATTTTTTGATCATAAAAATTCAAAAAAGGTATCCAAACAATTGGATATTCTAATCCTTTAGATTTAAAAATAGTTATAATTTGCACATAATTTTTTGAAAAATTACTAATTTCTTGATCATCAATAGAATATTCAGAATTTTTTTGAATTTTAGACTTTAACCATTGAACAAAAAAAATTTTATTTTTGATGGTTTGATCTTTTTTTTCTAAAATAGTAATAATTTTTATAAATTCTTTATAATTAATTTTAAAAATATTTTTTGAATTTTGATAGATATTATAAAACATTTCAAAAATACCATTTTTTTTCCAAATTTTAGAATATTTTTTTATTTTTTTTTGTATTTTTATTTTTTTTTTAATTTTTAAATTTATTTGATGTATTTCATAAATATTTTCGTAAAAAAATTTAGTTAATAATATTTTTTGAAATTTATTTTCATTTTCTATATCAAGAATATATTCTAAAATCCATAATATTTCTAATGTAATTTTTTTTAAAAAAAAATTTTTTTTTTCAGAAGTATAAAAAGATTTAATATTAATTTTAGATAGTTCTTTTTTAATTATCTTTGCTTCATTTTTGTTTTTTACTAAAACTGCAATATCTTTAGGTAAAAGATTTATATGTTTATTTTTTTGAAAAGTAATAGTAGTTTTTTTTTGAGATTTTAATAAAATCCAATTTGCAATACTATATGCGCATTCTTTAGCAGAAATTTTAAAGTATTCTTTTTTTGTAATTTGTTTTTGAGAACATAAAAAAAATTTTAGAGATTTTTGTTTAACGTTTTTTACAAAAAAACTAAAATGTTTATTTTTCATATTAATTTTAGAATTTTGATATAATAATTTTTTTAAAATAAAAGGAAAATTTTTATATCCAAATAATTCATTAATAGCATGTACAATATTAGGAGACGATCTATAATTTGTATTTAAAAAATATTTTTTTTTTGCTATTTTTTGAAAAAAAAAATAATATTTTAAATCCGCATTACGAAAACTATAAATTGATTGTTTTGGATCTCCAACTAAAATTAAAGAATTTATTTTAGATTTCTGATATAAAAAAAGAAAAATTTTATTTTGTATCATATCTATATCTTGACATTCATCAACAAAAATAATAGGATATTTTTTTTGAATATTTTTTTTTAATAATGATTTTTTTTTTTTGATATTTTTTAAAATTAATTTATTAATATCATCAAAATCTATATAGTTTTTTTTAATTTTTATTTTTTGAAAAATAAAAAATATTTCTATTGTAGATAATTTTAAAAAAATTTCATTTAATGAAAAATTAGTTTGCAACAGATTTTCTATATTTTGAAAAATTAATAAATTTTTTAAATTTTTATTTTTTTTTTTAAATTTTAATTTTTGATTAGAAAAATATTTTAATATTTTTGGTAAAAAATAATCTTTTGTTTTTTCAAAAGCCCATTTTGTAATTTGATTTATCCAATTAATAGTATTTTTCAATGTATAAATTCTTTTATTTAGTTTAAAATTTTTTAAAAAAGGTAAAATTTTTTTTTTTTCTTTAATCCATAAAATTTTAGTGTTTTTTATAATCTTTAAGAAATGATTATGTTGTTTTGTTAAAATTTCTCGAGTAGGATAAATTTTATAGATATTTTTTTGAAATTTTGTGAAAGAAATAATAGTTTTATATAATATTATCGGTGTTTTCCATTTTTTTAATAAAATATAAAGAACATTTTTTTCTAAAGTATAAAAAATTTTTCTCCAAAAATATTTAGTTGATTTTAATAATAATTTATGAATATTTTTTAAAATTTTTTTTGGAATTTCATTAGAACAAATGAATTGATTTTCAATTAAAATTTTCCAAAAAAAACTATGAATTGTATATATTTCTAAATCACAGATATTTTTTTCAATTTTTTCAAAAAAATTAAAAGTGTCTTCAATGGTTTTATTTTTTAAAATTTTTTTTTTTTGAATATATTTTTTTTTTATTTTTTTAAAATAATTAAAAATACGACTTTTTAATTCTAATTGAGAATTTTTAGTAAATGTTAGTAATAATAAATTTTTAATAGAATAATTATATTTTTTTTTTTTTAAAAATGTATTAAATAATAATGTAAAATATAATTTAATAATTGTAAATGTTTTACCAGTTCCTGCTGAAGCCTCGATTAAAGTAATTCCTTTTTTAGGAAATTCAGTAAATAAAGAATTAATTTTATTCATATAATTTTTTTTTTATAAACTGTGTATATTTTAAAATAGGTGACCACCAATATATGCTGGTTTTTTTAATTTTTTTAAAAATATTTGATGTTAAATGGGGAATTATTTTTTCAATATATAAATCTTTTTTTTCTCCTGGGAATATAATGTTATTATTCCATATAGAAAAAAAATTTTTTTCTGCTTGTATATAAATTTTTTTTTTATTATATTTTTTTTTTTTAAAATGAGAATATAAAAATTCTAACCAAAAAATTCCAGATTTTAATAATAATATAGGTTTTTTTATTCCAGTATAATATCCTTGAATATATTGATTTAAATATTTTTTAGCTTTTTCGGAATTTAAAATTTTAAATTCTAATATTTCTGATTTTAAACTATATAATAAACTATTTTTTCGATATCCCATCGTACAATATATTAAATGTTCTAACCATACAGAAATAATATGTTTTGGTTGTAATATCGTATGAGTCCAACGAATTATTTGTGTATTATAAATATTTTTTAATGTTCCTTGCAGATAAGTTTTATTATATAAATATTTTATTTTAATTTTTTTTTCTTTTTTTATTTTTTTTTTTATTTTTTGAAATAATTTATTAATTTTTTTTTGTTCTAATTTCCAATAAATTTTTCCTATTTCAGAATTTGGTAAAACGCTTTTTTTTTGATAATTTTCGAATTGAGGAATTTTTTTTTTATTAATTAATGCATTTAATGTTTTTTCATTAATAAAAAATTTTTGTAATGAATTTAATAAAAAAGGTTCTTCTAAGTGAGAATCATTTTTTTGATGAATATTAAAATTAAGTTTTAAACTATTTTTAAAAAAATATTTAATTGGATTTTTCCAGAATTGAATAAAATCTTTTATGTATAAAATATTTGTATAATATTTTTTAACACATATGCTTTTTTTTAAACAATTAAAATTTAAATTTTTATCTTTTTTCTTTTTAAAAAAAATATTTTTTTTAAATTGTAAATATGAAGTGTTTTTTTCTGAGAAAAATATTTTTTTTAAAATAGAAGTTTTTTTTTCTTTTTTTAAAATATAAAAATTATTTTTAATTATTTTTCTCAGTTCTTCTATAAAAATAGGTTTTTTTTTAAGTTTTTTTTTTATATTATAACTTAAATATAAAATATTTTTGGCAGACATAACGGAATTAAAAAAAAAATTTCTATGTTTTAAATTTTTATAAATATCATATTTTATATTTTTATTATATTGAAATAATGTTAAAAAATTTTTTTTATTTAAGTTATTTTCTATTAATTTTTGACAACCTAAAATACAAATAATTTTAAACGGTAACATATGTGAAGTACATAAATCACCAAAATTAATTGTTCCTGTAAAAAAATTTTGATAATTTTTTATTGTAGACAAATTAAGAAATTTTTCTTTTAACAAAAAATTTATTGAAATTTTTTTTTTATAATTTAAAAAAATTCCCATTTTAATATTTTTAAAAAAATTTTGACATATTAAATAAAAAAATTTTTTCCATTTAAAAGTAATATTAAATATTTCATTAACAAATTTTTTTAATATTTTAATCCAATTTTTTAACATATATTTTTTTGATAAAATTTTTCTCCAATTATTCAAAATATATAGAAAATTTATAAATTTACCTAATAATTCTCGACCTTGAATGGTTGAAACATCATATGGTAAAATTTTAGACCAAATTCCATATTCTGTGTTTAAAAAAAGTCCTACTACTATTCTTTTAATAAAATATTCCCATGAATGAAACGGTAAATTAGGTAAGGACATTTTTTTAAAATGTTCATTATCAAATCCCCAATATTTTCCAATATTTTCAAATAAAGCGTATAATTTCGAGATTTCATTATTTTTAATAAAAAATTTTTTTCTAATTAAAGAAAGATCTAATAAATTTAAAACCCAATGATATTTAAATTCTTGTAAAGGTAATTTTAATAAATTTTTTAATGTAAATAAAATGTTTTCTTGAGTTTTAAATTTTTTATTTTTTTTATATATTAAAAAAGAATTTTTTATTAAATTAGAAGAAAAAATTGTATTTATATAAAAAAAATATTTTTTTATATGTAAAGATGTAATTAAAATATCTGAAGGATTTAAAAATGGATTTTTTTTAAATTGATCTAATAAATATTTAAAAACATTTTCAACTTCAGTTCTTTTTGTACAAGAATGAAAAAAATATATTGAATTATCTATTTTATTAATTATTTTTTTTTGTTTGGGGATAATAGTATTTTTATAATATAAAATTTTTTTTTGAATAGTTTTTAATATAGTTTTGTTCGTAATATCAAATATTTTTTTTCGTGGTTTTTTAAAAAATTTTTTTTGAATTTTCCAAAAAAAAAATAAAAAATTTTTTGAATATTTTGAAGATAATATATCGATTTTTTTTTGAAAATTTTTATTATACCAAATAAATTTTTTGAATATTGAAACATATTCAAATAAATAAATAAATATATTTTTTTGTAATATCATTAAAATAAAAATATTTAATGGTTTATAAATATTGTTCGAAAAAATAAATATTCTTTTAGAACTTTTTTTTTTTAAAGAATTGTTTTTTATAAAAAATTGTAACATTTGAGAAAATGAAAATTTTTTATGTTTTTTTGTAATAAAGTTTATTAAAATATTCCAAATTTTTTTTTGTAAATTTTTTTTTGAGTTTTTTTTATTAAAATAATCTTTGTTTTCAAAAAGAAAAATATATGTAGGATCTTCAAAAATATATTGAGAAAATGTTTTTGCTAATAATGTACAAAATTGTATTTTTTTTTCATAAGTGATATTTTGTAAAAAATTTATTTGAATTTTTTTTTTTTCTATTAATATTATTAATATCCAAATTAAATCTTTTTGATTAAAAATAGAAAAATTTTTTTTTAATATACAATTGTTTTTTTCTTCTAAAATATTAAGTAAATATTTTTGACAAGAAAAAAATTGTATATTAGCACTAATTTTATTCTTTTTTGCAATATAAATTTGGATCCATTTTTTTAAAATTTTATCATCAATTAAAAAAATTTCTTTTTTAAAAATATTTTTTTTTTTTTTTAGAATATTGCAAATAATTTTAAAAAGTTTTTTAATATCATTAGATTGGTAAATATCTAACATTTCTTACCTTAAAATTTTTTAAATAGTTATATGGCGTAGATATTTTTTTAACTACGCCATAAATTTTTTTTATGAAATATTTTTTTATTCTTATTTTTTTGATATAAATATACATCCATTTGAGGATTAGGTATAGAAATATGATTTTTATCTAAAGTTTTTTTAAATTTTAACATTAAATCCCAATAAACTGCATTTAAATCTTTTGTATCGCTCCAACATCTTACTTTAAAATTTAAAGAAAATGGAGCAAATTCTTTTAAGCCAACTAAAATACCTTTTTCTTGTATAACTCTTTTTTCATTTTTTAATACTTTTTTTAAAATTTTTATTACTAAATCAACATCAGAATCATATGAAACATTAATTGAAAATTCGTTTCTACGAATAGGTTCTCGAGAATAATTAACAATGTTTCCAGATATAATTTTCCCATTTGGAACTACAATTCTCTTACCATCTAAAGATCTTAAAGTAGTATAGAAAATATGTACATAAATCACTGTACCAGAAATAGATCCTAAATTAACATATTCTCCAGTTTTTAAAGGTCGAAAAATAATTAATAAAACTCCAGCAGCAAAATTAGCAAGTGAACCTTGGAGTGCTAATCCAACCGCCATTCCGGCTGTTCCTAAAATTGTAATTACGGAAGTTGTTTGTACACCTATTCTACCCAAAATTATAATGAATGCTATCGAAATAATTATATAATTTATTAAAGTAGAAACAAATCCCGAAATTGTAATATCAACATTTTTAAATAGTAAAATTTTATAAAGACTATTGGAAACAAAACGGCCTAAAAAAATTCCAACTAATAAAATTATAATCACAGTTGAAAAATTAAAAAGATATGCGAATAATAATGTATGATATTTGATTATCCAACTTCCAAAATAATTTATGTCGCTAATTACGTGTAATTCTTCGATAATGGTGCCTATTTTGTTAAAATATTTATAAAAACTTAAAAAATAATAAAATATTAAATATTAAATAATTTTATTAAAATGAATATATTTTTTAATTTATATAATTAAAAAATTTTTATATATTATAAAAATATGATTTTATATAATTATAATTATAGTTTTTTTTTTTCTGAATTACAAATATTACTATAAAAATAGAGAATATATTTGAAAAATTTTATAAAACATTTATAGAATTTAATTTTTTGAATAAATTTTCTAATTTTTTTATGACATATTTTTGAGAAAAACGAATCCATATTCTTGGATCATAATATTTTTTGTTTGGTTGATTTGGTCCTTGAGGATTTCCTAATTGTTTTTGTAAATAATTTTTATTATTTTTATAATAATTTAAAATTCCGTTCCATGTAGCCCATTGTATATCGGTATCAATATTAAATTTTATTACTCCATAATTAATTGCTTCTTGGATTTCTGAATCTTGCGTTCCTGAACCTCCATGAAAAACAAAATTAATAGGGTTATTATATATAGTATTTTGTGAATTTAAAATTTTTTGAGATTCTTTTAAAATTGTAGGTTTTAAAGCAACTTTACCTGGTTGATATACACCATGTATATTTCCAAAAGAAGCAGCAATCATAAAATTTTTACTAATTTTTTTTAATTTTTTATAAAAATAAATAATAGAAGTAGGATCAGTATATAATAAATCTTTTTTAAGATTTGTATTATCAATTCCATCTTCTTCTCCTCCTGTACATCCTAATTCAAATTCTAAAAACATATTTATTTTTTTTAATTTTTTTAAATATTTTTTTGAAAATTTTAAATTTGTAGATAAAGTTTCTATAGATAAATCTATCATATGGGAAGAAAAAAGTGGTCGTTTATATTTTAAAAAATGTTTTTTTCCTTGTTTTAACAAAGCATTTATCCATGGTAAAATTTTTTTATGACAATGATCAGTATGTAAAATAACTGGAATTTTATATTTCTTAGCCATTAAATGAACATGTTTTGCACCAGAAATAGCACCTAAAATTGCTGGAATATGTTTTTCTTGTGATTTTAAACCCAATCCACTCATAAAAGAAGCTCCACCATAAGAAAATTGAATAATTACTGGTGATTGCATCCGAAAAGCAGTTTCTAATGTACTATTAATGGAATTCATATCAATACAGTTTACAGCAGGTAAAGCAAATTTCTTTTTTTTCGCTAATGAAAAAATAATATTCATTTCTTCTGCAGTTACTACGCCAGGATTAACTAATTCTAAAATTTTACACATATTTTTTCTCTTTTAAAAAATGTTTATGATTTTTTTTTATTTAATAAAGAAAGTACTGGCAAAGTTCCTTTTTCAATAAATTCCAAAAATGAGCCTCCTCCAGTTGAAATATAAGAAATCTTTTTTTTTAAATTAAATAATTTGATAACTGATAAAGTATCTCCACCACCTGCTACTGAAAAAGCTTTGCTTTGCACAATAGATTCAGCAATTTTTTGTGTTCCTAAACTAAAATTAGAAAATTCAAATACTCCGACAGGTCCATTCCAAAGAATAGTACGTGCTTTTGAAATAATTTTTTGATAATATTTAATAGTTTGGTCTCCAATGTCCATAATTTCTTCATGATTTTGTATTTCATTTAATTTTCTAACATAAGATTGGGTATTATTCGAAAAAGACGTTCCGACACGTGAATCTAAAGGCATAATAATTTTTTGTGTTGCAAGTAATTTTTTAGCTTCTTGAACAAAATTAGGTTCATATAAAGATTTTCCTACGTTATTATTAATTGCTATAAAAGTATTAGCTATACCTCCTCCTACGATTAAAAAATCAGTAATTTTAATTAATGATTTTAAAAGTTTAAATTTTGTAGAGACTTTAGAACCTCCAATAATAGTAATTAATGGTTTTTTGGGTTTTAATAAAATAATATTTAAATTTTTTATTTCAGAAATTAATAAAGGACCTGCGCATATTTTGGAAGCAAATTGACAAATTCCAAAGGTTGACGATTCTTTTCGATGAGCAGTTGCAAAAGCATCCATAACAAAAATATCACATAAATTTGCATATTTTTTTGATAGTTCGATGTTATTTTGTTTTTCTCCAATATTAAACCGAACATTTTCTAAAAAAATAATAGAATAATTATTTTTTTTAATACCATTTAAATAATTTTTTATAAAACACATAGATACATTTTTTAATTTTTTTTCTAAATATTTAAATACAGGAAATAAAGAAAACTTTTTTTCATATTTTCCTTCTTGAGGGCGCCCTAAATGAGAAGCAATAATTATTTGAGCATTTTTTGATAATGCAAATAAAATAGTAGGGATAGATTTATTAATACGAGTATGTGAAGTGATAATTCCATTATGTATTGGTACGTTTAAATCCATTCGTATTAAGATTTTTTTTTGATTTAAATTAAAATCTTTCATTTGGTTCATATAAAGAATATCCTGAATAGTTATTTATTATATTTTATATTATATAATACATAAAAAAATCTTTAAAATCTTAAAAAATATATTTTTTTTAAAAAAAATTATTTTATCCAAATTTTTAAACCATCTAAAAACATTTGAGTAGATAACATAATTAAAATTAATCCCATAATTTTTTCTATAGCTTTTAATCCTTTTTCACCTAAAAATTTTGAAAAAAAATCTGAAGATAATAAAATTATTGAAGTTATACACCAAGAAATAATTACAGCACTAAAAATATACCAAATTTTAGAAGTATATTGTTTAGATAATAAGATTAAAGTAGCTAATAAAGAAGGACCAGATATTAAAGGAATTGCAAGAGGTACTAAAAAAGGTTCTTCTAGCATAATATTATTTTTTTGAGGAAGAGTATATTCTGGAAAAATCATTTTAATAGAAATTAAAAATAATATTAAACCTCCAGCAATAGAAATTGAATAAATTTTTAAATGCAAAATTTTTAGAATATTTTCACCAGTAAAAAGGAAAAAACACATAATGATTAATGCTAATAATAATTCTCTACAAATTATCATTCTTTTTTTTTGAACAGAAAAATTTTTTAAAATCGAAATAAAAATAGGTAAATTTCCTAAAGGATCCATAATAATAAAAAATAAAATTGTGAAAGAAAGAATGGTATTGAACATGATATACTAACTCCTATAAAAAAAATTTAATATATTTTTATTATAAAATTTAATTTTATCTTTTTTTTTAAAAAAAAAGTATATTTTTTATAAAAATTTTATAAATAATATAATATAATAATATATTTTTAATATGAAAAATTATAATTAAAAAATTTAAAAATTTTTTAATTTTTTTGAGAGATTTTAAAAATTATGAAATATAAGGTAGGTTTTATAGGTTGGAGAGGAATGGTAGGTTCTGTGTTATTAAATCGTATGAAAGAAGAAAATGATTTTGAAAAAATTGATCCTTTTTTTTTTACAACATCTCAAATAGGAAAAAAAGGTCCTTATTTAAAAAATGGTAAAATTTCTATTTTATATGATGCATATGATATAGATTTTTTAAAAGAACTCCATATTATTATAACATGTCAAGGAGCAGAATATACAAAATGTGTTTATAAAAAATTAAAAAAAATTAATTGGCAAGGATTTTGGATAGATTCCTCTTCTCTTTTACGAACAGATTCTAATTCAATAATTATTTTAGATCCGATTAATTATGATAGTATTGTAAAAGGATTAAATCAAGGTATAAAAACTTTTGTTGGAGGAAATTGTACTGTTAGTTTAATGTTATTAGCATTAGGAGGATTATTTCAACATAATTTAATAGAATGGATTTCTGTTTCTACTTATCAAGCAATTTCTGGAGCAGGTTCACAACAATTAAAAGAATTATTATTGCAAATGGAATATTTTGTAAATATTTTTCAAAAACAAAAAAATAAATCTATATTAGAATTAGAATCTTTAATATCTAAAGCTTGTAATAATAAAAATTTTCCGAAAAATTTTTTAAAATTTCCTTTAGTAAATAATTTGTTACCATGGATTGATAGCATACAAAAAAACGGACAAAGTAAAGAAGAATGGAAAGGTATGTTTGAAACTAACAAAATTTTAAATTCTGTTCAAAATATTCCAATAGATGGAACTTGTGTTCGAATTTCTTCTTTACGTTGTCATAGTCAATCTTTTACAATTAAATTAAAAAAAGATATTTCTATTAATAATATAAAACTTTTAATTAAACATAATAATCCATGGGTACGTATTATTTCTAATACTCCACAAGAAACTATGAACTTTTTAAATCCTATTTCAGTGTCAGGTACTTTGAATATTCCAATAGGACGAATTAGAAAATTAAATTTTGGATCATTGTATTGTTCTGCATTTACAGTTGGTGATCAATTATTATGGGGTGCTTCTGAACCATTAAGACGTATGTTAAACATTTTAATTTCTTTATAATTTTTTTATTTTTTTTTAAGAATATATTGAAACGATAATTTTATAATTTTATAAGATAACAATGTATAATTCATAAAATGACAAAAAGTAATGATATCTCTTTGATTAGAGATATCATTAGTTAAAATAATAATTTTTTGACCTGATGATACGAATCGAGTTTTTTTTCTTAATGTAAGAAGAAAATTTGGGCAACGATAGCCTTTTAAATTTAATTGATATTTTTTTTTTAACATTTTAAGATACTTAATATATAGAAAAAAATATAATATTTTTTATATAATCTTTATTTTTTAATAAAAAAAATATATTTTTTAAATAATTTTTTTTAAAAAAAAATTAATATAATGTTATCGATAATATTTGCAAATATATCCAAATATTAGAAATTTTATTAATTGTAATATAGTAATCAATTATTTTTAATAACTTTATTGAAGAATAAATTTTTTGAATATTATTTTTTATAGAAAAATCATATATTTTTTTAAAATTGATATGTGTATTAAAAATAAAAAATTGGGAATAATTTAATAATGTAATTTCTTTATTTTTAATTTTTAATATTGTTATAATAAAATTTTTAAAACATTGTATGATATTTTTTAAAGGAATGTTATATTTTTTTAAATTTTTTAAAATAAATATAGAATGTTGTTTTTTCCCTAAAATAATTGAATAAATCCAATGATATAATTCAAATTTATTATTTTTTTTTTGATATTTTTTAAATTTTTCAAATGTAATTTTTTTTTTTGGATATATTATAAACAAATTGTTTAAAGTAATAAAAATTTCTAAAATGTTTAATGTATTTTGTGTTAATAAAAAATTTGAGAGTTTTGTATCTATAAATTGTGAAATTTTTTTTATTTTAATATTAATCCAATTTTCTTGATTTCTTAAATTTTCTTTTTTATCGTAAATAATTAAAAAATTATTTAAAAAATATTTTTTAAAAATGTTTTTATAATTTTTAGAATATTTTAATTGTGAAAATTTAAAAATAATTTTAATATTCTTTGTCAAAATTTGAAATAATTTTTTAAAATATTTTTTCAATTGTATAGTAATTTTTTTTTCCAAAATAGTAATAATTAAAATTATTTTTTTAAAAAAAAAATTTTTCATACTACATTCTTGGAATATAATTGACCAATCAGAAATTTTATTAATTGAAACATATATATAATAAAAAAAATTATTGTTTTTTTCAATTTTTAAAATATTTTTTATATTTTCTTGTAAAAATATATCGTTGTTATTAATTAAAATGTAAATAAAAATTTTTTTTTCCTATAATAAAGATGAATATTTTATTTTTTTTTTGAAATTAAATATATTATATATAAAATTTGTTTATTTTATAACAAAATTTATAATTTTTAAAGGAACATAAATAATTTTTATTATATCATGATTTTTAAAATATTTTTTAATGTTTTCTTTTTTAATGATTTTTAAAATTATTTCATATTTTTTTTTATGTGTGTTAACGTTAAAAATATGCCTTTTTTTTCCATTAATTTGAATTATTATATTTGTAGTTTTAGGGAGTAAATATTTTAAATTAGGAACTGGCCACTTTTCTTGATCAATATTTTGAGTAATTTTTTGATTAATTTCTTTCCATAAGACAAAACATATATGTGGAGTAAAAGGATATAATAAAAGTAAGATAATTTGAATAGTTTTTTTAATAAATTTTTTTTTAATATTATATTTTTGTATTTTTTTTTTAAAATAATTAAAAAATTTTATAATATGTGAAATCGCTGTATTAAAAGAATATTTTTTTTTTAAATCTTGTGTTACTTGAAAGATAGTGTTATTTAATTTAAAATGAATATTTTCTAATTTTATTAATGGAATTATATTTTTTTTTTGTATTATTATATTTTTCTTAAAAATATAAACAAGATTCCAGATTTTTTTTAAAAATCTGTGCATTCCAATTAATCCATTTTCTTGCCATTCTAATGATGATTCTATAGGTGCAGCAAACATTAAAAATAAACGTAATGTATCGGAACCGTATTTTTTTAATATTTTTTTTGGATTAATTCCATTTTTTTTTGATTTAGACATTTTAATTTTTCCAGCATAATGAACATTTGTACCATCTTTTAACATAGCTGAAATAATTTTTTTTCTTGAATTAAATAATATTTTTATTTTTTTTTTTTGAATCCAAATTTTTTCTTTTTTTGGAGAAAAATAATAAAAAGCATCTTCTAAAACCATACCTTGACATAGTAATTTTTTTGCAGGTTCATCAGTTTTAAGAAGTCCAAAATCTCTTAACAATTTATGAAAAAATCTAAAATACATTAAATGTAAGATAGCATGTTCAATACCTCCAATATAAACATCAATTGGTAACCAATATTTTGCTTTTTGAAAATCTATCATACCATTAAAAAAATGTGGATTTGTATATCTAATATAATACCAAGAAGATTCAAAAAAAGTATCTAACGTATCGGTTTCACGTTGTACAATTTTGTTTTTTATTTTTACATTTTTCCATTTTTTATAATTTTTTAATACATTTTTATTTTTGTTAATTGTTAAATTTTTAGGTAATAATACTGGTAATTGATTTTCTGGAATCATTATAATTTTTCCAGTTTTTTCATATGCAGCAGGTATAGGGGCACCCCAATATCGTTGACGAGAAATACTCCAATCTTTTAATTTATAATATTTTACTTTGTATGCAATTTTTTTATTAATTAATTTTTTTATAACATCATCATTTTTTTTCGTAAAAAAATTTTTTTTTGTGATATTTTTTTTTTTAATTTTAATATTGTTAAAAATAGAAAAATTTAAATCTATTTGATTAAATAAAGGAACTGCCATAATAGCTCCAGTTGCGTAATCAGATTTTACATAATATCCACTCCATATAGGAATTTTTTTTTTTGTAATAGGATGTATAACATAATGTTGAGTATTAATTCCGTATAATTGTTGTTGAAGAAATTTTTCTTTATTTAAATAATTTTTTTTGTAATTTTTTATAAATTTTTTTATATATTCATTTTTTTTTTTTAAAATTTTTAAAAAAGAATGGTCAGGAGAAAGAACTAAAAATTCAACATCTAAGATCGTATTTGGTTTTGTAGTATAAATTAGGATTTTTTTTTTATATTGTATGATTTGAAATTCGATGTTTAAACCTATTGATTTTCCAATCCATTTTTTTTGCATATTAATAACATCAACAGGCCATTGAGGTAACATTTTTAAATTGTTTAGTAATTCTTCAGCATATGTAGTAATTTTTAAAAACCATTGTGATTTTTTTTTGAAAATTATAGGAGTTTGACATCTCCAACAAGAATTTTGTATTACTTGTTCATTTGCTAAAACAGTTTTATCTTGAGGACACCAATTTACTTGAGTATTTTTTTTATAAATTAATTTTTTTTTGTATAATTGAATAAAAAACCATTGTTCCCAACGATAATATTTAGACGAACAAGTCATAATTTCTCGATTCCAATCATAACTGAATCCTAAATTTTTTAATTGTATTCGCATATTTTGAATATTATTTAAAGTCCATTTCTTGGGATTTATATTTTTTGTTAAAGCTGCTTGTTCAGCTGGTAACCCGAAAGCATCCCAACCTATAGGTTGTAATACATTTTTTCCTAATAATCTTTGAAATCGTGATATTATATCACTAATTGTGTAATTACGAATATGCCCCATATGTAAATTTCCTGAAGGATAAGGCATCATAGGTAAACAATAAAATTTTTTTTTTTTAGATTTTTCAGATACTTGAAATGTTTTTTTTATTTCCCAATATTTTTGTACAACATGTTCAATTTCACGTGGGTTATATTCCTGATCCATAAGATACCTTTAAAATAAAAAATATTATATAAAAAAATTTTTTATTATAAATATTATAATAAAAAATTCAATAGTAAAAAAATTTTTGATTTATGTACAATACTGGATATATTTAAAACATAATAAAATTTTTAAAATATTATTTTTTAAAAAAAATTTTATGTTGTTTAAATATCCAATATTGTTTTAAAATTTTTTTTAAAAAAATAATTAATAAAAAAATATTAAATTTTTTAACATATAATAAAATATTATTTTTTTAAAATTTCTTTAGAATTTTGTTTTTTGATTTGCATGTGAGTTTGAATAATATGTCGGCGATTTACAACAGAAATAGTAAATATAAAAAAATTTACATAAATTTTTTCATTTTTATTCGGAATTTTTCCAATTTTTTTTAATAATAAACCACCAATAGTATCAACTTCTAAATCATTGTATTTAGTTTGAAAGTATTTGTTAAATTGTTTTAACGTAGTTAATCCCATCACAATATAATTATCATTGTCTATTTTTTGAATATTTTTTTTATAATTTATTCTATGATCATATTCGTCTTCAATATTTCCTACAATTAATTCTAAGATATCTTCTATTGTTATTAATCCAGAAATACTTCCAAATTCATCAATCACAACAGCCATATGATATCTTTTTTCTTGAAAATATTTTAACATACTATCAACAGATTTACTTTCTGGTACTAAAAGTGGTGGTCTAAGTACGTTTTTTAAAGAAAAAGAAATTTTTTTATTATTTAAAAAAGTTAACAAATCTTTAGCAATTAAAAAACCTTCTACAAAATTTTTATCGTGGTTTATAACTGGAAAACGAGAATGTGATGATGTAACAATAATTTTTAAACATTTAGAAAATGTATAATAAGATTTTAAAAATATAATATGTGGTCTCGGAATCATAATATCTTGTACTTTTTTTTTTGAAATAGCAATTACACCTTTTAACATATTTGAAGTTTCAGAGTCTAATTGTTTTTTCTTTTTTAAAATATTAATAAATTCTAATAATTCTTCTTGATTTTTTGGTTCTTTTTTAAAAAATTTATAAATAATTTCAGAAAAAAAATTTTTTTTATATTTCTTATTTGCAGTCGTTATATATTTTTCACACATGTAATTTATTTTTCATACCAATAAAGTTAATTATTTAATTAAATGATAAATATTTTTTAAAAAAAACTATATATTTTTTATGAGAATAAAATTTTAATAAGGATTTTTGTATCCTAAATTTAACATTAATTTTGTTTCTAATTTTTCCATTTTTTTTTGGTCTTTTAAAGTATCATGATTATAATTTAACAAATGTAATGTAGAATGAATAGTCAAATGTGCCCAATGTTCTTTGTAATTTTTTTTGTATTTAAAAATTTCGTATTCTATATATTTTTTACAAAATACAATATCTCCTAAATAATATAAAGACTTTTTTTTGATTTGTGTATTATAAAAAAAAGATAAAACATTAGTAACTTTATTTTTTTTTCTATATAAAAAATTTAAATTTTTAATCTCATATTTTTCTACTATTCTGATTGTTAATTCAATTTTTTTACCTTTTAATATAGTATGCAACCAATATTGAAAATCTTGTAAAGAAGGAATATTATTTTTTTTTTTACAAATTTTTTGTATATTTATTTTTATAATTGTTTTCATATATTGAGAAAAAATCAATGTTATTTTTTTTTAAAAAATATATTTATAATAATTTTCCTTTTAAAAAAGAATTATAATTAATCTCTATAATTTTTATTTTTACTAATTTTCCAATATAGCTGGAATCACCAGAAAAATAAACTTGACGGTTATTTTCAGTTTTACCAAATAATTCTTTTACATGATTTTTTTTTGATACTCCTTCTACTAATACATTTTGTATCGTTCCAAGCATACGTCGACGCCATTGAAAAGATTGTAATTTTATTATTTTTTGTAATTTATATAATCTTTTTTTTTTTTCTTCTAACGATAAAAAATCTTTTAATTTAGATGCTTTTGTTCCCGGTCTTGAAGAATATAAAAAACTAAAACTAGTATCAAAATTAATATTTTTAATTAAATTAATTGTTTTTTCAAAATCTTTTTTTGTTTCTCCTGGATACCCTACAATAAAATCAGAACTAAATACCATCTGAGGTCTAATTTTTTTTATTTGATAAATAAGATTAATATATTCTTCAATAGTATACCCTCTTTTCATTAATTTTAAAATTCGATTAGAACCACTTTGTACTGGTAAATGTAAAAAATTAACTAATTTGGGAATTTTTTGATATAGTTGTATTAATTTATTAGTAAATTTTTTTGGATGACTTGTAACATAACGAATTCTTAAAATTTTATCAATTTTTGAAATATCAAGTAATAAATCAGAAAAATCATATATTTTATTTTTTTTCTTTTCTATATATGCGTTAACATTTTGACCAAGTAATATTATTTCACGTATTCCTGTTTGAGATAACTTTTTAATTTCTAATAATATATCTTTTGAAGGTCGACTGATTTCTTTTCCACGTGTATATGGTACGATACAAAAAGAACAAAATTGATTGCATCCTTCTATAATAGATACATATTCAACACATTTTTTTTGAATGGTTTTAATAAAATTAAGATTAAATTTTTTTAAAGACTTCAATTTAATATCAATAAAAAAAGGATTTTTTTTAGTTACTTTATTTAGTAAATTTGGTAATTTATGTAATGTTTGGGGTCCAAAAATTATGTTAATAAATTTTGCGCGTTCAAAAATTTTTATTCCTTCTTGAGAAGCAACGCAACCACCTACTGCGATAATAATATTGTTATTTTTATCTTTTAATTTTTTCCAGCGTCCTAATTGGTGAAATACTTTTTCTTGTGCTTTTTCACGAATTGAACATGTATTTAAAATTAAAATATCTGAAATTTCTGGATTTTTTACAATAATATATTTTTTCTTTTTTAAAATATTTTGGAGTAAGTCAGAATCATGTTCGTTCATTTGACATCCCCAAGTTTTAATATATACTTTTTTTTCCATATTTTTTTTATGTTATAGAGTGAAAAAATTATTTTTAATATCATAAAATATTTTAAAAAATAATTTTTTATAAATTAAAATTTTTTTTTATTATGATAACAAATAAAAAACATTAAATAAAAATATTATGTGTACTTTATTAAAAAATAAAAATTATTACGATGTTTGTTTAAAAAATATTAATTATTTTCTAACGATAACATTTCTTGAATAGTTTGTCTTCTTCGAATAAGTTTAAATTTTTTATGATCATATAATATTTCAGGAATTAAAGGTCTGCTATTATAATTTGAAGACATAGATGCGCCATATGCACCAGTATCATGAATAATTAAATAATCACCGCAAGCAATGTTTTGAAATTTTCTAGTAATTAAAGATCCAGTTTTAGTAACAGTGAAAAGATCACCTGATTCACATAAAGGACCGGATATTATAGCATCAATATTATATTTTTTATGAAAAATATGTTTTGGTCCTGGAATAACTGTGATTTTGTGATAACTACCATATAATACCGGTCGTAATAAATCATTAAATCCAGAATCCAAAATAACAAAATATTTTTTTTGATTTTTTTTGATAGAACAAATTTTTGAAATTAATATACCAGATTGGGCAGTAATAAATCTTCCAGGTTCAATCTCTAATGTGATAGGGCATTGTAAAAAATTAGATATTTTTTTTTTTGCTTTATTCCAAATTTTATAATAATTGTTAAGATTTACTTCTTGTTCTTTTTCGTGATACGGAATTGTTAAGCCTCCACCTGCAGAAATAAAATTTATTTTTTGATTTAAATTTATCGCTTCTTTAATCATAGCTTGACTAACTTTTTTTAAATGTAAATAATCTACTCCTGATCCAATATGCATATGTAAACCTATTAAGTTTAAATTATATTTTTTTAATAATTTTAAAGCTTTAATAGAATTCCAAATACCATGTTTACTATTTTCACCACCAGTATTAGTTTTTATGTGATGACCGTGACCAAATTTAGGATTAATTCGTATCCAAACTGGATGTTTAGGAGATTTTTCTCCTAATTGTTTAATCATATGTAAAGAACCTAAATTTACAGGAATTTTATATTTTATAACTTTTTTTAAACTTTTTTTTTCAAAAATATCTGATGTAAAAACAATATCGTTACTATAGGTTTTAAAACCAGAAATTAATGCTCTTTCAATTTCCCCTATTGAAACAGCATCAATTTTTGCTCCACATTTTCGAATAATTTTTAAAATATGTATATTAGAGCATGATTTTTGAGCAAAACGAACAATTTGAAATTTTTTTAATTTTAAAATTTGTTGTCGAATTATCTCTGCATTATAGACCCATAATGGTGTTTTATAAGTTTTAGTTAAAAAAAAAACATGTTTTTTTTTTAAAATAATATTATTCATAATATTCTCCTAATTTTTAAAAAATTATAAATAATTATAATTTTTATGTTTTTTGTCTTAAAGATGGAAATAAAATAACATCACGAATATTATTTTGATTAGTTAAAATCATAATTAATCGATCAATCCCAATTCCAAGACCTGCAGTTGGAGGAAGTCCATATTCTAATGCTGAAATATATTCAAAATCATAAAAACTATTTTTTATTTTTTCTTTTTTTTCTAATAGTATTTGTTGTTTAAAACGTTTTTTTTGTTCTTCAGAATCATTCAGTTCAGAATATCCATTAGCAATTTCGTAACCAAATAAGAAAAATTCAAATCTTTCTGTAAATTGAACATTTTTTGGATGAGTTTTAGCTAATGGAGAAACTTCTATAGGATATTCTGTAATAAAAGTTGGAGTAATTAATTTTTTTTCTGTTGTTTTTTCAAAAATATAGTGAATGATATGTCCTAAAGTCCAATGGGATTCAATTTTAAACTTTAAGGTTTGCATTAAAATTTTTGCGTTTTTGAAATCTTTTAAATTTTCTTTTTTAATGGTAGGATTAAATTTTAAAATTGCTTCACACATGGTCATAATTCTAATTTCTTTTTTAAAATTAAAAGAATGTTGTTGATATTTCAAAATTGAAGAATTAAATATAATGTTAATTAAATATAAAAAAATTTCTTGTAATAATAAAATCATATCCTTATAAGTTTTATAAGCAGAATAAATTTCCATCATAGTAAATTCTGGATTATGTCTTGTAGATACACCTTCATTTCGAAAATTTCTATTAATTTCAAAAATTTTTTTAAATCCACCTATAATAACACGTTTTAAATATAGTTCTGGCGCAATACGTAAATACATATTTTGTTGTAAAGAATTATTATATGTAATAAAAGGTTTTGCTGTTGCTCCACCAGGAACATCATGCATCATAGGAGTCTCAATTTCTATAAATTTTTTTTCTTGCATAAAAAATCGAATTTTAGATAAAATTTTTGATCTAATAATAAAAATTTTTTTTATTTTTAAATTAACAATTAAATCTAAATATCTTTTTCGATATTTCGTTTCTTGATTATGTAAACCATAATATTTATCTGGTAAAGGATATAAGCTTTTATTTAATAAAAAAATTTTAGTACAATAAATAGTAAATTTTCCAGTATTAGTTTTAAAAAAAATACCAAAAATTCCTATTATATCTCCGATATCTAATTTTAAAATTTTTTTTTGATATTCAGAAATAGAAAAATTATGAGAAGCAATATAAATTTGAATTTCATGATCAAAATCTTGTATTTGAAAAAATATTGCTTTTCCGAAAATTCTTTTAGTTATAATTCGTCCAGCAATTTGAGTTTTAATATTTAGTTGTTTTAATTCTTCTTTTGTGTTTTGAGAATATTTTTTAAATATTTTTTTTGTAGCATTTTTAAAAAAAAAGTTGTTCGGAAAATCAAATCCCTTTTTTTTTAATTTAATCATTTTTTTTTTTCGTTCAATATATTCAGAATTACTTTGTTTATCTATTTTTTTTAGGCAAGTAACATTTTTCAATTTTTTTTACCTTGATTTTTTTTTAAATTAGTTTCTACAAAAATTTGTAAATTTCCGTTTAAAACTGAATTTACTGCAGAAGTTTCTATACCAGTTTGAATATCTTTAATCCGAGAACTATCTAAAATATATGATCTTATTTGATTTCCCCACCGTATAGTTAATTTATTTTTATTAATTTTTTTTTTTATATCTTTTTCTTTTTTTAAGTTAACATTATATAGTTTAGAATATAATTGTTTTAATGCTATATTTTTATTTTTATGTTGTGATCTATCGTTTTGACATTGAGTTGTTATACCAGTTGGTATATGTGTGATTCTTACAGCTGATTCTGTTCGATTAACATGTTGTCCGCCAGCTCCTGATGATCTATAAACGTCAATTCGTAAATCATTAGGATTTAAATTGATTTTTGTATTTTTTTTAATACTAGGATATACAAATACAGAACTAAAAGATGTATGTCTTCGATTTCCAGTATCAAAAGGACTTTTTCGAACTAAACGATGTATTCCAGTTTCAGTACGAAACCATCCAAATGCATATTTACCGGTAATTTTTAATGTAACAGATTTCAGTCCCGTAATTTCTCCACAAGTTTCTTGAATAATTTTTGATTTTAATTTTTTTTTTGCAGCCCACCGAATATACATTTTTAATAATATTTTAGACCAATCTTGTGATTCAATACCTCCTGATCCAGATTGTATGTCTACGTAACAATTGTTTTGATCATATTGATTTGAGAACATGATATATTTTTCTATTTTTTTAACATTTTTATTTAAGTCTTGATATAATATTTTAATTTCTTTTAAAATATTAATATCTGAATCTTTTAAGAATATAGCAGTCCAATCATTTATGTCTTGTATTTTTTGATTAAATAAAATAATTTTTTTTTCTTTATGAATGCAAATTTTATGTTTAAATTTTTTTAAAAGAAATAAAATATTTTTTTTATCTCTTAATAAAGAAATTTCAAAGATTCCTCTGAAGAGAAATAATATTTTTTTTTAATTTGTTAATTTGTTTAAAAATTTTAAAAAATTCTGACATTTTTTCACCTAAATTTTTATGATTAAAAATTTAAAATTATATAAGATATTTTTGAACAATATTTAAAATATAAAAATGTAATATTTTTTTAAAAATTTTTTTTATAAATTAATTTTAATAAATAATAACATATTTTTTCATGAGAAGATTATTAATATAATTGAACTTATAATAATTTTATATAAGAAGGTTTTTAAAATATGAAATTTTTTAATAATTTAAATACTCAAATTTTTTTAAGTAAATTTCTCCCATTAACTTGTATGTCTATAGAACATTTGTCTTTAGTTTATGTTTTAGGTTCGGATGCTAAAAAATATTTAAATCAACAATTTTCAATTGAAATAGATCATATTACTTTAAAAAATTATAAAATTGGTGCTCATTGTAATTATAATGGTAAAGTTTGGGGTGTTTTAATTATTATGTTATTTCGTTTAGGATATTTATATCTTATTCCTACAGATATTGTAAAAAAACAAATTTTAGAATTAAAAAAATATTCTGTTTTTTCCAAAATAAAAATTTATATTTTATCAAATTTTAATCTTTTTGGAATTTCAGGAAAAAATTCTGAGAATTTTTTGTCTAAAATTTTTATGAAAAATTTTTTTATAAAAAAAAATATAGAATATATAAAAAATTATATTTTTTTAAAAATATGTATTCCTATTTTTAGAGTTTTAATATTAGTTCCTAAAACATTAACATTTAAATTTTTAAAAAAAATTCCGATCGATATTCAAAAAAATAATTATATACAATGGTTATCATTAGACATAGAGTCAAATTTTCCTATTATAACTCAAAAAAATATGGGAAAATTTTTACCTCAATTATTAAATTTAAAATTTTGGAATGCTATTAATTTTAAAAAAGGATGTTATTATGGACAAGAAATGATTTTTAAAATAGAAACAAAAAAAATTTTTAATACACATTTAATCTGTATAAAAGGAATATCAAATTTTTTACCTAAAATTGGAGATTCAATTTATTGTTTTCGAAATAATATTTTTTATTCTGTAGGTAAAATTTTTTATGCTATTTTTATAAATACAAAAAAAATTTTTTTACAAGTATCATTAAAAAATCAATACATACATTATAATACATTTTTTTTAACTGCAAATACTACTTTTTTATTAAAAATTTTTAAATATAATTTATAAAATATTTTTTTTTGAAAAAATCATAATTTAAAATGATATAATTAAATTATGATTTGTTATAAATTTTTTTATTTTTTTTGTCTATTTTTTTGTTTTCTTTCGTTTTCTTTTAAAAGTATTTTTCGAAATCTAATGGAAGAAGGAGTGATTTCTATTAATTCATCATCATTAATAAAATTTAGTGCATATTCTAAAGTAATTTGAATTGGTGGAATTAAATGAATAGCCTCATCAGTTCCTGAAGCTCTCATATTAGTTAATTTTTTTCCAGTTAAACAATTGACAGTTAAATCATTAGAACGATTATGAATTCCTATAATTTGTCCTTCATAGATTTTTTGAGCATGTTTAATAAATAATTTACCTCTATTTTGAAGATTACATAAAGCAAATGAAACAGCAGTTCCCGTACTATTTGAAATTAAGACTCCATTTTTTCTTTGACTAACATCATAATTTTTTTGAAAATCTGAGTAATGTAAAATTGATGAAACAAAAGTACCACTTCCAGAAGTTAAAGTCATAAATTCTGAATGAAATCCAATTAATGATCTACTCGACATAATACATTCTATTTGAATTCGATTTAATGAATTTGAAGAAATATTTTGAATTGTTCCTTTTAATTCTCCAATTTTTTTCATAATTATTCCTTGATGTATTTCTTCAATATCTAAAATAGTTTGTTCATATGGTTCTAAAATTTTTTCTCCTTCTTTTTTTAATATTACTTGAGGTCTAGAAACTTCTAATTCAAATTGTTCTCTTCTTAATTGTTCTAATAAAATTGATAAGTGCAATTCTCCTCGACCAGAAACTAAAAAAATATTAGAATTTTTGGTTTCTTTTACAGTTAATGAAACATTATGGATAGTTTCATTTTTTAGACGATTAAAAATTTGTCTTGATGTGATGTATTTTCCTTCTTTTCCACTAAAAGGTGATTTATTTACACAAAACAACATTTTTACAGTAGGTTTATCAATTTTTAAAATTGGTAATGGTTTTAAACATTCAGGATTACATAATGTATCAGAAATATGTAATTCATTTAATCCTGTAACTGCGATTATATCTCCAGATTGTGCTATTGGAGTTTCTATTTGTTTTAAACCTTTATATTTTAAAATTTTATTTATTTTTCCAGTTTTAGAAACGTTATGATTATGTATAATTGATACTATTTGATTCGGTTTTAAAATACCTTTTTTAATTTTTCCAATACCTATAACACCAAAATAATTATTGAAATCTAATTGAGAAATTTGCATTTGAAAATTTTTTGATAAATTTGTATAAGGAGGTGGGGTATATTTAATAATTGTTTTAAATAAAGGTTCAAAATTTTTTTTTAATTTTTGTGGAGAATTTCCAGAATATCCTAAAAGAGCAGAAGTATAAACAATCGGAAAATCTAATTGTTCATCTGTTGCATTTAAATTAACAAAAAGATCAAACATTTGATTTATAACCCAATCAGGTCTAATAATTTTTCGATCCATTTTGTTAACAATGACAATAGGTTTTAAATTATATAAAAATGCTTTTTTTGTAACAAATCTAGTTTGTGGCATAGGTCCGTCATATGCATCAACAACAATTAAGACTGCATCAACCATAGACAAAATTCTTTCTACTTCTCCTCCAAAATCAGAATGACCTGGAGTATCAATAATATTAATATTATACTGTTTCCAAGTAATAGAAGTATGTTTTGCTAAAATAGTAATTCCTCGTTCTCTTTCTAATTCATTAGAATCCATAATTCTATCAACTTTTTCTTCATGTTTTTCAAATGTTCCAGATTGCTGTAATAACTGATCTAATAAAGTAGTTTTTCCATGGTCTACATGAGCTATAATAGCTATATTACGTCGTTTGTTTAACATATTAATTTTATTTTTCCAAAAGTAAAAATTATTTAAAAAAGGTTTAAAATTTATGAAAATAAAATATCATAAAACGAAATTCTTAAAAAGTGCTTTAAAATTAAATGATTGGGTTTCTCCTTTAGGTTCTGAAATAGTTTTTGTAGGATATTCAAATGTTGGAAAATCAAGAACTTTAAATACTTTAACAAATAAAAAAAAATTAACAAGAGTTAGTAAAAAGCCAGGTAGAACACAATTAATTAATTTTTTTGAAATTAATTCTGATTTACGTTTAATAGACTTTCCAGGATATGGATATTCAAAAATTAATATAAATTGTAAAAAAAAAATAAATAAATGGACTTATTTTTATTTAAAAAATAGAGTTTGTTTACATGGTATAGTATTATTGTCTGATATTCGTTTTTCATTAAAAAATTTAGATATAAAAATATTATTAATTGCGAAAAAAAGAAATATTCCAGTATTAATTTTATTAACTAAATCTGATAAATTGTCTTTTTTTCAAAAAAAAAATAAAAAAAAAAATATTTATTTACAATTACAAAAATTAAATTTAAATTTTAATATTATTTTTTTTTCCAATATTACGTTAGAAGGTTTAGAAGATTTAAAAAAAAACTTAGAAATGTGGATAATTTAAAAAAACATTTTTTATATTTTATTATAAATTTTTTTAAAGACATTTTTTATTCGTTTAATAAATAAAATGTTTTATTTTTTATATTTTTTAAAAATTTATCAAATTGATATTTTTTAAAAATTTTTATTATAAAATTATTATTTTTTTTTTTTTCAAATAATTTTTTAAAATTAATTTTTAAATCAATTTGAGTATTAATAGATACTAATTTTTTTGATAAAAATGCTAATTTTTTATTTTTTTTTAAAATTTTTGCAATTCTTTGGTATTTTTTTTCTGAAAACTTTTTAATAATTTTTAGATTTTTATAAATATTTTTTAAAGAATGAAAATTTTTTAATAAAAATAATGCTGTTTTTGGACCAATTCCAGGTACACCAGGAATATTATCTGACATATCACCAATTAAAGAAAAAAAATCGATTATTTTATGGGGAGTTAAATTAAATTTATTATATATTTCGATTTCAGATAAAATTTTAAATTTTTTAAGGGTTTGTATAATATGTACAGTAGAATTAACTAATTGAAACATATCTTTATCAGCACTATAAATAAAAATTTTAGAAAATTTTTTTCTAAAAAAAATTGATAATGTTCCTATGATATCATCTGCTTCAATAGTTTTTATTGTAATTGTTGGAATACCAATGTTTAATAATATATTTTTTAAAGATTTTAATTGAAAAATTAAATTTTCTGGCATAGGTTTTCTTTTTTTTTTATATGGTTTATATAAAATATGTCGATTAGTTTTTTTATAAGAATCAAAAACAACAATCATTTTTTTAGGTTTTAAAATATGTTTTAAAATATTTAAAGTGTTTAAAAAACCATATATAGCTCCTGTTAGTTGTCCAGATTGATTTTTTAATTTTGGTAAAGCATAATATGATTTATATAGACAAGAATGTCCATCTATAATTAATAAATTATTAGAATGAAAATATTTTAAATTATATTTTTTCATTTTTCTTAAAGAATATTTTTTTTATATATAAATGATTAAAAATAAAATTTTTTATTTTTTGTTGTTTGTAAAAAATAAAATTTTGATTAAGTGGGGTTTTTCATAAAACCCCTTTTTTATTTAAAAAAAATATTATAATTTTTTTATTGGTATTTTTTTAAAAAATATTGAAATTCATTTCGTTTTGAAAATTTTTTTACAGAAAAATTGTTTTGTTCTTCGATTCGAATTAATTGATTATATTTAGATACACGTTCTGATCGACATATAGAACCTGTTTTAATTTGTCCCGCAGCTGTACCAACAGCAAGATCAGCGATACTAACATCTTCAGTTTCACCAGATCGATGAGAAATAATAACATTATAATGATTTTTTTGAGCTAATTGAATAGTATTTAAAGTTTCAGTAAGTGTACCAATTTGATTCATTTTTATTAAAATAGAATTTGCAACTTGTAAGTCTAATCCTTTTTGTAGTAATTTTGAATTTGTAACAAATAAATCATCTCCTACTAATTGGACTTCTTGACCCATTTTTTGTGTTTGATATAAAAAACCTTGCCAATCAGATTCTTCTTGTCCATCTTCTATTGAAACTATAGGATATTTTTTGGTTAAGTGAAACAAATATTCTGTGAGTTCTTGAGATGAATAAAATATATTTTCATTTTTAAAAAAATATTTTTTTATGTCTGGAACATATAATTCAGAAGCAGCGCAATCAATTGCAAAAGTAATATCTTTTCCTAAAATATAATTTGATTTTTCTACTGCTAAACTTAATAATGAAAAAGCTTCTTCATTAGATTTTAAATTTGGAGCATATCCCCCTTCATCACCTACATTAGTTGATAAACCTTTTTTATGTAATATTTTTCCTAATGTATGAAAAATTTCGGAACTCATTTGAATTGCTTGTTTAATTGTATTTGCGCTAATAGGTTGAATCATAAATTCTTGAATATTTAGATTATTTTCTGAATGCATTCCTCCGTTAATAATATTTACCATAGGTAATGGCATAGAAATTTTTTTTTTAGTATGGTTTAAATCAGCAATATATTGATAAAATGGAATATTTTTTTTTTTAGCTACTGCTTTTGCATTAGCTAAAGACACAGATAAAATTGCATTAGCTCCAAGATTTTCTTTATTTTTAGTTCCATCTAAATTAATTAAAATTGAATCAATGTTTTTTTGACATTGAGCATTTTGTCCAATTAAAGCTTTTTTTATTTCAACATTAATATGTTGTATTGCTTTCAGAACTCCTTTCCCTAAAAATCTTTTTTTATCATTATCTCGTAATTCTAAAGCTTCTTTAGATCCGGTAGAAGCTCCAGATGGTATGATAGCTCGTCCAAAAGTTCCATTACTTAAATATACGTCTGTTTCAATTGTTGGAATGCCTCTGGAGTCTAATACTTCTCTTGAAATAATATCTTGAATAATATACATTTTTTAAAATCCTTTAAATATGTAAAAATTTTTAATTATTAATAAAATATTTTTTTTTTAAAAAAAATATTAAAATTTTATTTATTATTAAATATAACATTTTTTAACATTTATATCTATCTTCTCAGATTTTAAAAAAAAAAATGTGAAAAAATAAAAATTTTTTTATATTTTTTATTTTTTTTTTAATGAAATTATTTCGTTACAAGTAATAAGATTTTTTTTAAAATTAATTTTTTTTAAAAAAAAATAACCAATTCTTTCAAATTGTATGGAAGTTTTTAAAGGAATTTTTAAAATAGATTTTTCAATATATCCTTTTTTCTTAAAATAATTTTTAGGATTAATGATATTTAAAATATTTTTAGATTTTTCTGGTTTTTTTTTAAGGAATAATGGTGAATAAAATTTAAAAATAGCGGGTATAGAATCTTTTTGAGAAATCCAATGAAT
This sequence comes from Buchnera aphidicola (Tuberolachnus salignus), assembly GCF_900016785.1. Lineage (NCBI taxonomy): Bacteria > Pseudomonadati > Pseudomonadota > Gammaproteobacteria > Enterobacterales > Erwiniaceae > Buchnera > Buchnera aphidicola. The sequence goes on along the minus strand of NZ_LN890285.1, from coordinate 304,478 downwards.
AATAAAATTAACATTATTTTTTATGTTTTTTTTTCCTAATGTCTTAGGATCGTATTGAGCTAATAAAAACAAAATATTTTTTTTTTTATCTAATACGATTTTATATATTGTAATAACATATGAATAACGTAATTTAATTTTAATATTTTTTTTTAGTTTTTTTTTTTGATCCAAACATTTTTTTTTAAAATCTTTCTTTTCAATATATATTGTTTGAGAGAATGAAAGATATCGATATCCAAATTTAATGTTATGAGGATGATTTAATATTTTTAAATATTGCGATGTATTTTTAGAATAATTAGTAATAAAAATTAAAATTGGTTGTAAAATAGCCATTTTTCTATATGAAGAAATATTTAAATCTTTTCTAATACACGAGTCTAATAAAGATAATTGAATCATACTTTCTTGTTTCGTAAATCCAATTTTTTCACAAAAATTATTAATTGAATTAGCTGTATAACCTTTTTTTCTGAATCCTGAAATTGTAGGCATTCGAGGATCATCCCAACTTTTAATTATTTTTTTATTAAGTAAGAGTTGTAATTTTCTTTTTGAAAGGACAGTATATTCTAAATTCAATCTAGAAAATTCATATTGTTGTGGAACATTTTTTTTAAATGATAATTTTTTTAAAATCCAATTATATAATTTTTTATTTTCTAAAAATTCTAATGTACATAAAGAATATGTAATACCTTCTAGTGCATCTGAAATACAATGAGAAAAATCATAAGTAGGATAAATACACCATTTTTTTTTTGTTTGATGATGTGATTTATAAAGAATACGATATAATACAGGATCTCTCATAATTAAAGAAGAAGAATTCATATCGATTTTTGCACGTAAACAAACTTGTCCTTCTTTAAAAAAACCATTTTTCATTTTTTCAAATAAAGATAAATTTTCTTGAATTGTTTGATTTCTGTAGGGACTATTTATTCCTTTTTTTAATAACGTTCCTCGTAATTCTTTAATTTGTAATTTATTTAATTGATCGACATATGCTAATTTTTTTTTAATTAATATTATGGCATATTTATAAAAATCTTGAAAATAATCAGAAGAAAAACGAATTTTTTTGTTCCAATTATATCCTAACCATTTAATATCTTTTTTAATAGATTTAATATATTTGATATTTTCTTTTTTTGGATTAGTATCATCAAAACGTAAATTACAAGTACCATTATACATTTTAGCTAAATTAAAATTTAAAAAAATAGATTTTGCATGTCCTAAGTGTAAATATCCATTTGGTTCAGGAGGAAAACGGGTATTGATTTTTTTTTCAGGATATTTTAATAAATCTTTTTTAATAATATTTTTGATAAAATTGTTTTTTATATTATAAGTCATAAGAAAAAATCTCGATGTTTTAATGAAATATATTTTTTTAAAAAAAATATAAATTATTTTATAACATTTTTTATATAAAAATGTTAATTTTTAAGAATTAATATTATATTATTTTTTTTAAAAAAAAAATATTGTTTTTAAATATAAAATCAGTATAATTAATATTTATAAAAATATTTTTTTATTTAAAATTTAAATATTTTTTATATTTTTTATTTTTAGCTACGTAGCTCAGATGGTTAGAGCACAGCACTCATAACGCTGAGGTCACGAGTTCAATTCTCGTCGTAGCTAATATAATATTTTTTTTAAAAAAATTATTGCGGAAGTGGCGAAATGGTAGACGCACTAGATTTAGGATCTAGCGCCGTAAGGTATGCGAGTTCAAATCTCGCCTTCCGTATGTTTTATGTTATATTGATAATAATTTTTTTGGGGTATAGCCAAGAGGTTAAGGCATCGGTTTTTGATACCGACATCCCTGGTTCGAATCCAGGTACCCCAGTTAATTTAAATTATTATAAAAAAAATTTTTATATTTAAATATTTTTAATTTTTTAAAATTTTTAAAATAATTGTATATATTTTAGATTTTTTTAAAGTATATTGGAGTATTTTAATGTCAGAAATCTTAAAAAAAAAAGTTGCTGAACATGCGTTAAAATATGTGCCAAAGGATACAATAATTGGAATTGGGTCAGGTACTACAATACGATATTTTATAGAAGCATTAAAATCAATTCGTTTTTCAATTTTAGGTGCTGTTTCTAGCTCTGTTAAATCATCCAATTTTTTAAAACGTATAAATATTAAATTGTATAATTTAAATGAAATTTCAAAATTAGAAATTTATATTGATAGTGCAGATGAAATTAATCATAATTTAGAAATGATTAAAGGAGGAGGAGGAGCATTAACACAAGAAAAAATTATTTCTTCTGTTTCTAAAAAATTTATATGTATTGTAGATGAAAGTAAATTTGTAAAAAAATTAGGATCTTTTCCTTTACCTATAGAAGTAATTCCAATATCTTTAAATTATGTATCAAGAGAATTAATAAAATTAGGCGGTCATCCAAAACATAGAAAAAATTTTGTTACGGATAATGGAAATTTTATTATTGATGTATTTCATCTTAATTTTGATTTTCCAAAAAAATTAGAAAAATTTATTAATAATATTTCAGGTGTTGTTACAGTTGGATTATTTAGTTTTCGAAAAGCAGATGTATTATTAGTTTGTGGACGTAAATATTTTAAAGTCGTATATTAAATAAAAAATTTTTAAAAAAATATATAAAAAATTATTTTAAAATAAAAAATTTTAAATATTTTTTATATAATTAAAGGAATTATTATGTCTGTTAAAACTATTGATATTGAAATTTTTGGTCGTTTTTTAAAAGTTCATTGCCCTAATAATAATGGTCAAGAATTACAAGAAGCAGCAAATAATTTAAATAAACGTTTAAATGAATTAAAAAATAAAACAGGTGTTTCAAATACTGAACAATTAGTATTCATTACTGCATTAAATATTTGTCATGAATTAATATTAGAAAAAAAAAATACCGAAAAAAGTTTTAATAATTTGAATGAAAAAATGTTATCTTTGAAAGATTCGATTACACATGTATTAAAATCAAATTAAAAAAAAATTATTTAAAATTATAATTTTATTAATTTTTTTAAAAAATAATTTATTTTTTTATATATTTTTTTATGTTAAAAAAAAATTTAAAAAATTTTTAAAATTGCATCCGGAAGGATTCGAACCTCCGACCTCTCGGTTCGTAGCCGAGTGCTCTATCCAACTAAGCTACGGATGCATAAATAAAAAAAATTATAATTTTTTTAAAAAAATTATAAAAAATTTATTATATCTCGGTGAGAGAGGGATTCGAACCCTCGATACAATTTCTTATATATTCCCTTAGCAGGGGAACGCCTTTAACCCCTCAGCCATCTCACCTAAAAATTTTATTAAAATAATTTCTTTAAAATATTTTACTTTTTTTATAAAATTAAGTCAAATATTTTTTTAAGTTTTATTTAAAATTAAATTTTTTATATTTTATATATCTAAAATTTTTGATATTTTTAATTCTCTTATAATGATTTTAATGTTTTTTTTCTTTTTGAATACGAAGATATATTTCTTCACGATGAACTGAAATATTTTTTGGGGCATTTACTCCTATTCGGACTTGATTTCCTTTAATACCTAATACAGTAATGGTTATCTCATCGCCAATAATTACAGTTTCGCCAATTCGACGAGTTAAAATAAGCATTTTATGTTCCCTATAAAAAATGTTTTAAATATCTTTAAAATATATTTTAAAAAATTTTAATAAAAAATGAAATTTTTTATTTTAATGATTATGTTTTAATAATTTTTTATATATCCAATTTTTTAATAAAACTATTATGTTTAAAATATTTTTTTGAGTTATTAGTATTCCTTCTACTAAGTTTTCTTTTCCTCCACCTTTACCTTTTTGAAAAAATAATAATTTTTTCATAATAATTAATGCATTTAAATTTTTTATAATATTTTTTTTAACATATATAATAAAATTAATATATTTTTTTTGAGGTTGAAAAAGGATAATAATATTAATTTTTTTATTTCTTTGTATTTTCTGAATTAAACATCGTAAATTATTATAAATTTTATTTTTTAAAAAATAAATAATAATAGTTATATGATGTATAATTTTGTATGATTTAAGAATTTTTTTAGATAGATTTTCTATGTTTTGTATATTTAAAATATTATTAGTATGAATTAAAAATTTATTTTTTTGTATTAAATTTTGTATTTTTTCAATGATATAATTAGATTCAGTACATAATATGTTAGAAATGAGTATTTCTTTTTGATGTTTTTCTTGAATATATAAAATTGCAGAAGATCCAGTACGTGCTTCAAGACGTTGAATATTTGCTCCTATTTTTTTATTGGAAATAATTTTAAAAAATCCAATATTTCCAGTATATTTATGATGTGTTCCACCACAAAGTTCTAAAGAAAAATTATTAATTTCTACAAGACGTACTTTTTTTTTATATTTATCTAAAAACAATAATAAAGTATTTTTTTTTTTTGC